>JAUXGY010000029.1 GCA_030621805.1 Kiritimatiellales bacterium
CGTAGTAACGACCCACAGGGAAGCCTGCGGCGATCCCTTGCTCGACGAGGGCACTGACGGCTTCCGAAGCATTTTTTGGTAACCGCACGGCAAACTCATTAAAGTAAGGACGGTCAAACGCGGGCTCAACTCCGTCGATGGCGGTGAGCTTTTCCCATGCATAGTTTGCGCGATCCATGCACTGATTCCCAAGATCTATGAAACCCTCTTTGCCAACAAGCGAAAGATAAATGATGGCACGCAGGGCGCAGAGCTGCACGTTGGAACAAATGTTCGACGTCGCCTTTTCGCGGCGGATGTGTTGCTCGCGGGCCTGCAAGGTCAGCACATAACCGCGCCGGCCTTGCGCATCTTCGGTTTCGCCGACAATGCGGCCCGGCATCTTGCGAACCAACTTTTTACGCACGGCCATAAACCCAAGGTATGGGCCGCCAAAGTTGAGCGGAAGTCCGAGGCCCTGCCCTTCTCCAGTCACAATATCCGCCCCCATAGCGCCGGGCGTTTCAACGTGCGAGAGTGCGGTGGGATAAACCGACATGATGGCTAGCGCCTTGACGGCATGAACGCTATCGATCAACTCGGTCAGGCTATCGAGACAGCAAAAGAAGTTGGGGTTCTGCAGAACAACCGCGCCAATAGAGTCGTCGAGCGCCGCGGCGTAGGCCGCTCGATCAGCGATTCCATCTTTGGAGAGCGCGATTTCCTGATAGTCGACAGAAAGGTTTTGTGTGTAGCATCGGAGCATGGCGCGATAGATCGGGCTGACGCCTTCGTCGACCAGAACCTTATTCCGGCGCGTCTGGCGCAGCGCCATCATGATCGCTTCGAAGAGTGCGGTTCCGCCATCGAAAAGCGAGGCGTTAGCCACCTCCATATCGGTAAGGCGGCAGATGGCGGTCTGGTATTCGAACGCGGCCTGCAAGGTGCCCTGCGATGCCTCCGGCTGGTACGGCGTATAAGCGGTATAAAATTCGCCTCGACTGGAGAGCGCATCGACGGCTGCCGGAATGTAATGGTCGTAGAAACCCGCGCCGCAGAAGTTCACGAGGTCAGTGGTGTTTTTCGATGCTATTTTTCGAATGAACTGCATCATCTCCATTTCAGAGAGCCCTTCGGGCACATCCAGGGTTTCGGAGCGGAGCTCTTCGGGAATTCCAGCGAAAAGGTCATCAAACCCATCGATTCCCAAACTCTGGAACATCGCCTCCTGATCCTGCTCACTCGTTGCACAAAATGGTGTTTTTTTCATACTGATTCCTTATTACGTACTGCGTACATCAGATACGGTTATTAGCAATTTACTATCCTCTCGCGGTCCCCTCTTTGTAGAATGGGAGGGAGACGACTTTGGCAGGGAAAGGCTTGCCGCGGATTTCCACCAGTAGCGTTTGGCCTTCTTCCGCAAACCGGGCATCGACAAAAGCAGTGGCGATAGCCACGCCCAAACTTGGAGCGAGGGATCCGCTGGTGACCTCCCCAATCTCGGTCTCATTATAGAAAACCTTGTCGTGACTCCGCGCGGCACGTTTTGAATTAAACTGTAGAGCCACCAGTAGCTGCTTCGGGTTTTCGAGATCGGCCTGCACTGCGGCATAGCCGGTAAACTCCTTCTTCTTGCTGATGAACATGCCGCGTGTGGTGGCAGCAGGGGTGCGGGTGTCACAGAGCTCATGACCGTAGAGCGGATAGCCCATCTCAAGACGCAGTGTATCGCGCGCGCCAAGGCCTCCCGGCTCGAGTAGCCCATGTTCAAGTAGCTTCTTCTTAAACGGAGTCGCGAATTCGTTGGCCAGATACATTTCATAACCCCATTCACCGGTATAGCCCGTACGACTCAGCAGACAGGTAACTCCGTCCAACTCAATCTTTTCAGCACGAAAAAACCCAAGGTCTGGAAGTTTGCAGTCAAAAACCTGTTCAATCACTTCACGTGATTTGGGGCCTTGCACATCGAGTTTGGCGGTTTCGTCGGAGATATCTGTAAACACGGTGTCGGACGAAATCTGGCTTTTGATCCATTTCGCGTCGTTTTCAAGCGTTCCGGCATTGACGACGAGCATGTAGCGGTCGGTGTCGAGCCGATAGCAAGTGAGGTCGTCAATCGTTCCTCCTTCGTTGTTCAGCATAAAACCGTAGCGCACTTGGCCAATGTCCAAGGAGGCAATATTGCAGGTGAGTAAATCCTCGAGATCCTGCAATACATTTGGGCCGGAGAGTTCGAATTCGCCCATGTGGCAAATATCAAAGATCGATGCCTTTGTGCGGGTGTGCTGGTGTTCATGAAGGATGCCTGCATACTGAATGGGCATGTCCCAGCCTCCGAATTCGCCCATACGGGCACCGAGCTCGACATGATGTTGATGGAGTGGTGTTTTTTTCATAATCCGCGCACTATAGGTAAACGCCTGAACCGCCGCAACCGGAATTTGATCTTATTAGATTCCCTATTTAAAACCCCCATATTTTCTATTCTCCAGAAAGATATTGTGGCCATTCCCCGCTCTGATATGGTTTCGATGTGAGACTAAATAAACCTATTTTCGCAGCGGTTGCCTCTGGGGCTTATGCCATCCTATTTATTGCAACTTTCGATGTTTTGGATGACTCCGTGCTCATTACATCCGTGGCCCTGACGGGGGTTTTCGGATGGTTGTATGGTCCCCGAATCGGTCTTCTATCGGTTATTCTGATCCTTCTCCTTAATACCGCACTTCTTTTTCTCGTATCCGGGAAGTCCGAAGACATCCTGCTGACCTATAATCTCACAGGAATTAGCTTTTCCGCGATTGCGGCACTAACAACCGGATTCATGCGTGCATCCCAGAGGAAGATCGAGCTACTTCAAACAAGCCTATCGGATCGCGTGGATGAAGCGACCGGCGAACTGGATAGACTCACGCAATATATTATTGAGAAGGATGAGGAGGAACGAATTAGTATGGGTCAGGATCTCCATGATGGTGTCGGTCAATATCTCACCGGCATGCTACTCCATTGTGAAGCACTCAGCCTTGATCTGGCGAAAACGCATAGGACAGAAACGGCCCTGGCAGAAAGGATGACGCAGCGGATAAAAAACAGCCTGATAGTCATTCGGAGACTTTCCCGGTCGCAATTACCACTCCGAACCGCTGAAACAACTCTGGCGGCCGCACTGGAGGAATTAACGACCTATTTTGACGAAGCTTCATCTGCGAATTCCCGCCTAACACATGAAGGAGACTGCTCAAACCTTCCCCCTATAACGGCAAAGCACTTGTACAGGATCGTATATGAAGCCGTTCATCGATTTATTTACAAGTACAGAGCCAAAAATATAGATATTAGGCTCATAACCCGGACTCACAACTATGTGATAAATATTGAAGCAACAAACTTTACCCAAAATATTCCCGATTCCTCAGAACTCATTTCAAAGGTAATGGAATACCGTGCTCGAACCATTGGCGGAAAGTTCGTTCTAACCCCCTCCCCCGAAGGTGGATTCCTACTGGAATGCTCCACGATTTCCGGAGAGAAAAACGAATGATTAAACGTCCTGTTAAAACAATTAAAGGGTGGGCGAATCGGATGATGGCCGATGCGGGACATCGCCGCCTGTTTCTTGAAAGTGCGTGGCTGGGTTACCTTGTATTTACCATCGTCGCCTTTCCTTGCTGTGGCATATCGATAATGCTACCCAGCATCCTGCTCTGCGGCTTTGCCACTTGGCTCTATCACTACAAATCCGGGCTGCTGACCATGGCGCTCTCTCTCCCGTATAGCATGCTGATCATAATGTACCACACGGGTAACCCGCAGGCATGGCGAACCGCAATCGAACCGGGAGGCTTCTTTGCTCAGTTGGTCGCCGTGCTATTCATTGCCGTAGTCAAAAACAACCGTTTCAAAACCCTCGAACTAACACGACTCATAGAAGAACGTATTCGAGAGAGAAACAGAGAACTCAATGAAATCAATGAATACATAATGAACCACTCCGAAGCCGGAAACGCCGCCCTTTCGGACAAACTCTACCATATTGTAAAAGACCAACTGACCGGATTGCTCTTCCACAGCGATGCCCTATTGACCGTCCTAACTTTTTCCAATGCACCGCAAAGAGAGATGGCCGTAAGGCTTCTCGCGATTGCCGAACAAAACATCGAACAAATTGAATCCCTAAGCTGGAAACTTTCATCAAGAGCCATCAACAAATCAGGAATCGAACAAACGCTCCGAGAAATGAGCGAATATCTGAAAAAAACTGCGGGCACCCACTTCTCCATCTCCATCACCGACCGGCAAAAAAATACGCCCAGCCCATTTAGCCAACCCATCTATCGAATCATACACGAAACCGTGACCAACGCACTCCGACATGGAAATGCATCCCATATCGAAATCCAGCTGGAGGTGGATGATGAAGCCTTCGCGCTCACCGTGATTAACAATGGATGCCCACTTCCAGATTCGCTCACCGAGGGCGTGGGCCTCCAACTGATTCGCCAACGGGCGGAAAAAATCCATGCGTCTATCCAGTATACCCTCGACCCATCTGGACAAACTATTTTTACCTGCACTTCAAACCTGAACATCCATACTGGATAATAAGCTTTCCAACCCCGCCGCCAACAGAGGCAGAGTTTAAGGCACACATCGCACTGGAGGCGATCGCCAGCAAATCCATCATCAGCGTACTACATACAGATTGGGATGGTGGTTGAAGGCGTGATCGTACTTGCGCGCTTACGCAAGAAAGCATAGCGTCTCGTCAATTACTTGGAGAATTTCATGAACGATTTATACAAAGAACTACTTTCAAAAATCGGTGAGGACCCCGACCGCGAAGGCCTGCTCGATACCCCCGCCCGCGCGGCCAAAGCCATGGACTTCCTCACCCAAGGCTATCAACAGAATCTCGAAGAGGTCGTTAACAACGCCGTCTTCACCGTCGAAGATAACCACATGATCATCGTAAAGGATATCGAACTCTACAGCCTCTGCGAGCATCACATGCTTCCCTTCTTCGGGAAGTGCCACATTGGCTATATTCCCGAAGGAAAGGTTCTCGGCGTTAGTAAGCTCACACGGATTGTCGACCTCTTCGCGCGCCGCCTCCAGATCCAGGAACGCCTTACGACCCAAGTGGCCACATCGATCATGAATACCGTCGCACCCGAAGGCGTCGGCGTAGTGATTGAAGCGCAACACCTATGCATGATGATGCGAGGCGTTGAAAAACAAAATTCCTGCATGATCACCTCCGCCATGCTTGGCAGCTTCCGGAACGAATCCTCCACCCGCAACGAGTTTCTCCAACTCATCAAGCAATAAGGAATGCAAGAAATGCCTGCTTGCAGGACTGCATCCCGACAGCATCCGTATTTTCCTGTTTCAGGAAATCGAAAAAGTCTTCGGAGAAATCAAGGCCGGGGAGCGGAAGCGCAAGGGAGATGCAATTACAACCTTTGTTGCTCGAATGCGGGATTACTTTGCAACCATTGACCAAAACAAAGGCGGCCTAAAGTTCCGTTCCCTGATTCATCACGGCCACATATTCGGAATAGGCAAACAGGCGGTTCCGTTGCTTTCCCGTTATTTCGGATACAATGCCAAGCGTTTCCAAATGCTGCAAACAGCTATTGACCGTTACAGGGGCAAGGCGGGTTTTTCCCGCCAGCCATACCGAGGGGGCACCAGTCGCTGGCGAATGTTTTCCACGGTCTTTGTCCGGCAGGTATATGCTTCTGCAATCTTCCTATCGGGCCAGTTTGGACCGTCGGCATCGGCAGCTAGCAACACCTGAGCCCTTCGCACTTTTTCCGATGAACCCCTGAGCTTCTTCACAACGGTCTTGAGAACATTGCGCTCTTCTTCTGTCAGGCGAACGATATTTTTTTTCTCCATGACTCCCTCCATGTTTGAAAAATCATGAAGGAATGCGCGCGATAGTAAAACCCTAATATTTAAATATGATGAGCACTAGCTGTAAAAACTATCACACCCAATAGGGTATGATAGTTAGATATTCTATAAACTAATATATTACTGCATATACCCCATCTCACACCCTATTGGGTATGATAGATTATAAAGGACTAACCAACTCTTAATCTTCTATCCTTGGAGTCCTCTATTCCCCTCCGGTGCGTTGTTCTGCGGCATAAACCGGATCGAGTGTTTTCGATACGCCACCGGAGTCGATCTCGTCCATCAAAACCTCCACCGCTTTTTCGAGCTGTGCATCGCGCCCAGCGGAAATATCGCCGGGTGCAGCGCGAACAATGAAGTCGGGTATACAAGGCTTGTATTCCATATCTTGGCCATCGTTAATCGTGAACCAACCGCGATGCGGCATACGAATATTCCCAACATCAAGAATCTTATCGCTCGATGTGGAAATCACCGCTGCTTGGCTTGGAACACCTACGATCTTGCCGCGGCCAAGCGTCTTGATGGCATGACTAAATATTTCGGCGTTACTGGCAGAATATTCGTTACACAAAACCGTGATGGGTTTGAACCATGCTGCCGAGGGCAAGTAGCCTTGCTGGTAGCATTTTTCCCCGTTCCGCGGAATGGTAACGGCGTGTCCGGGATGACAGAGAATGGCGAGGAGATAGTCGGAAATAAATCCACCCCCGTTGTTGCGCACATCGATCACTAAGCCATCCTTGCCAAAACCACGGGCGTAGATTTCCTTCTCGAACTGCCGCAGACTGGTGAAATTCATACTCTCGATGTCGAGATATCCCAACCGCCCGCCGCTAAGCCGCTCCACGGTTTCACGGTTGAAGGCCATCCACTCCTCACGCATTAGTTTGCGCTCATTGCTATACCCCTCCTCATCAATTTCAACCGTCCGTTCGACTCCATCTTCATCTTTCAACAGCAGCTTAATACTTCGCGGGTAACGATCCGTCAGGATAGCGGTGAGGTCAGTAGAGGAGTCGACAGCGACACCATCAATCGCCATTAGGATTTCACCGGGACGCACGGGTTCCGAGGCACGGTCGGGGGCACTTTCGTGAATCGTATGGCGAACCTTCAGTCCCGGCCCCGCAAACGAATCGTCGAAGCGTAGCCCAAGGGCAGCCGTACGTTTGTTCCAGCCTTGGTTCTCCTTGTATTCAGGATTCCACTCCTTATGCGAATACGACGTTTGCTCGAAGGAAATGTGCGATGCGTTGAGTTCCCCCATCAGCATTTCCATTACCCGTCCGAAGCTTTCCCAACTCGTGCTCTGCGTGGCGGCCTCTTCGTATTTCAAGCGCATGGCCTCCCAGTCGAGGTTGTTCATGCGGGGGTCATAGAAACGATCGCGGAACTTTCGCCAAGCCATGCGAAACGCCAACCTGCGGTAGTCGGCAATATCAGTTTCCTGATAGACCTTGAATGGATATTTTTCCGTATAGGCCGCTGGAACGCCTCCGTTCAGCCAGACAATCTTGCTGCCCTTTTCAAGCCAGCGCGCCTGATCCCCCGTCGTCGCCGTCATGAAACTAGGGGTCAGGCTATTCGGGAAGACCACCTTATAGGTTCCGCGCTTGCCTTTGATCGTGGATTGGAAGGCAAGCGCCTTGGAATCGAACGACCAAAACAACCCGCCGGGGCGACCATCGACCCGAATGGTATGAATCCGGTCGGCCAGCCCCTTGAAATCGATTGTGACCGGTTTGATCGACTCTTCCTCTTCATCCTCGATAGCGGAATCTTCTTTATCATCCTCAACACCGTCGGACTCCTCTGGCAACTCACTTTGAGTCTCTTGTGTTGTTCCGGCTTCCGGGTTCAGAATCGGTTCGGGATCGAGCGGAGGTTCCGGCTCGTCGTCATCGATATTCTCGCGCTTTCCTCGACTTTTCTCCATGGCCTTGATCGCATCTTCGAGTTTGCGTTCTCGGCTACTCTGGTTTTCATCTTCGCGCTGGAGCCATGCGTAATAAATATTGGTCTGCTGGTCATAGCGTTTGCCGACAAAAGCGATTATGCGCCCGTCGGGCGACCATCGGGCGTTACCGTCCCAGTTCGGGTGGCGCGAAAGATTGTAGGGTTCGCGTTCCCCAGCTTCATTAAGAATCCAAACATCGCTATTGCCCCAGGAGTCCTGAACGGACGCCGTCAGCCAGCGGCCATCAGGCGACCAGTCATAATAAATGGGAAATGGTTCCTGCTTCAGCAATCGGCCCTCGGTACCATCCAGATCATAGGTCCAAAGCTCACAATTTCCCTCGACCACCGCGAACCGCGTTCCGTCCGGATTGAGGCTTAGATTGAAGCGGCTTTTATGATCCTGCGTAACCGGAGTTAGAACAAATTCGGTGTTCTCCCACCAATAAGCATCCGGATCCTTCTTCTCCGCCTTCCAGATATTCACGCCGAGGCCGTCGTCACGCAGAAAATAAAGGAACGTCTCGTCCTCGGAAAAAACTGCTTCGCGCTCGTGGGTAGCTGTTTCGCCACACACCAATCGGGGGGTGCGTAATACCGTATCCATCACCCACAGGTCGCCGCCCGCCGTGAAAGCTAGTTCAAGCCCGTCCTTCGTGCATGCGAGCGACCCATATTCGTCGTTATTCCACGCCGCGTCATAGTAGCGGCGGCGGGTCTTCGGCGGTGGATTATCGGTTTCAATCCACAGATCAATCTTTTCCAGACTCTTCGGCTTGCGCGGATCCATCCGGTAAAAGTCGAAAAGTTGCCGAAACACCATCGTCTTGCCGTCTTTTGCCAGCGAAGGAATGATGACCGAGCCCTCTTTAAAATGCGTGAGTTGCTTTTGCCCACCGTCTTTAAGGTCGTATTCCCAGACGTTGAAACAGCCCTCAACCTGGCGCGCATAGTAGAAACCTGATCCATTCGGCTTCCACATCGGCGTACGACTTCCATTGGGGTCGTCGCACAATAGCTCCTGCGTCCCCGTCTCCAGATCGCGCAACCAAATACGGCTTGCCAAACTTCCCGTGTAGCCTCGGCGATAGAGCCGCGAACTTCCGGAGGTAAACAACAGCTTTTTCCCGTCCGGCGACAGCGAGACCTCGTTGGCATATCCATCGAAAAGCATCTCCTCCGCCCGGCGCTCGGTACGAGAAATTTTGAATAGCCGCCCCTGCATCAATCCGATGGCAGCCCGCGAGCTCGACACCAGCAACGACTTCCCTTCCGGGAACCATGCATACGGGAAAGCACCTTCGCTATGGAAGGTCAGTTTCTCCGGCGGCCCACCGGCCGGCGGCATCGTATAGGTCTGCCACGTTCCATCCCGCTTGCTCGCAAAGGCCAGTTCCTTCCCATCCGGCGAAAATACAGGGCGCGTCTCCTTCGCCGGATGCGCCGTCAAACGCTCCGCCTTCCCTCCCTTGATCGATGCGCCCCACAGGTCGCCACGGTATTCAAAAACCAGCTGTTTCCCGTTCGGGGAAAGCACCGGAAGCGAACCGAGTTGTACCACCTCCCGCTCCGCAAAAACCCCCTGCGCCAACACGATTCCACATATAACCGCCGTTAAAAACCACTTCATCATTTCCATCCTCCAAATAAGCCAAAGGTTTAAGCATAATCCTGCAACCCGGACAATACAATCCGCCGTACTTACAATGCACCCCAGGTCATGCTTTAGGTCTCGTTTCACAAGTAACGGCACAGAGCCGACAAATATGACAACCAACAATTCTACTGACGACCGCTATGGGCACACTTTCCTCACTTTTTTCAGGAACCCCCCCAAACAACAGATCGAACCGCACCCGATAGATTTCCCTGGAAAGGTGACGCCTATCCGACCCATCTTGTTGCCAAATCCATGCACATCACTTAGCTGTAGCTGTGATCCATGGTCGCAAATTTGGTAGAGCGGGGTTTCAAACGGGGGCGAGATCTTGGATCTCACCTACAGAAAAACCATCGGCTACAGCCCCAGCAAATGCCGCACAAAGAACTCCTCACGGCGGCGAAGGCCGTAGGGACTCTCGCCTGCGCCGTGGCCCCCTGAGGGAAAGGCGATGAACTCAAAATCCTTATCGGCCTTGATCAACGCATCAACCACCTGCAACGTGGATGAGGGATCGACGTTGGAATCGAGCATGCCAACGGTAAGCAGGAGCTTGCCCCCAAGCTTGTTCGCATCGACCGCGTTGGAATTTTCGGCATAGCTTTCGTCGACCGGCCAGCCCATCCAGGCCTCGTTCCACCAGATCTTGTCCATGCGGTTGTCGTGGCATCCACAGTCAGCGGCAGCAGCCTTGTAGAAATCAGCGTAATCGAGGACGGCACGCATGGCGCTCTGTCCCCCGGCGGAGCCACCATAGATGCCGACACGGGAGAGATCCAAGCACGGGTATTCCTTCGCGGCGGCTTTTAGCCAGGCGATGCGATCAGGAAAACCGGAATCCTTGAGGTTCTTCCAGCAAATATCGTGGAACTTTTTTGATCGCCAATTGGTGCCCATGCCATCGACCTGAACAACCACGAAGCCGAGTTCGGCCAACCGTTGCGCACCGTGGTAGGTCGCAAATTTCTTGGGCACAAAATAGCCATGCGGCCCAGCGTAAATCAACTCGATGATGGGATATTTCCTTTCAGGATCAAAATGGCT
>JAUXGY010000464.1 GCA_030621805.1 Kiritimatiellales bacterium
GGGAACGCGCTATACCCGCACCTATTGCCAGTTTCCAGTCTGCGGGCCGTCGCGCGCGTCGTTCATGTCGGGCTACTATCCCCACGCGACCGGAAGCATGGACTACAACAGCGGGCGGCAGAACATTGGCGACCGCGCAACGTGGAGCCAGCATTTCATCGACAATGGCTACTACGTCGCGCGGGTCAGCAAGATTTATCACATGGGGGTGCCGGGCGATATCGAACGTGGCAGCAATGGGTCGGACGACGAGCTTTCGTGGATGGAGCGCTTCAATAGCCAGGGGCCGGAGTGGAAGGCGCCGGGCGATGGCGAACTGCTGGAAAAGAATCCGGACCGTACCAAGCCGGTCAAAGGTGGGAACACGCTGGAGCTGGTCAAGGCCGATGGCGACGATAGGGTGCATTCCGACGGCAAGACCGCGAAGAAGGCCTGTGAGCTGTTGCGAAAGCATAAGGATGAACCGTTCTTTCTGGCGGTGGGTTTTGTGCGTCCGCACGTTCCGTTCGTTTCGCCGCGCGCCTACTACGAACCGTACGACTGGAACAACATCGTCCTGCCGGAAAAGGTCGAGGGCGATTGGGACGATATTCCAAAGGCGGGCATCAACTACAAGACCAGCAAAAACCTGAACCTCGACACCGAGCAGGAAAAGAAGGGTGTTGCGGCCTACTATGCCTCGGTAGCGTTCATGGATGCGCAGGTTGGCAAGGTGCTCGACACCCTTCGCGAAGAGGGGTTGGAGAACAACACCATCGTCATCTTTACCTCCGACCACGGCTTCCACCTCTGCGAGCATGATTTCTGGATGAAGGTGGGGTTGATGGAGGAATCCGCGCGGGTGCCGCTGATCATAAAGGTTCCCGGAAAGAAGCCGGCGGTCTGCGATTCGTTCACCGAGCTGCTGGACCTCTATCCGACGATTGCCGAACTCTGCGGCCTCGAAGTGCCGGAGCGCCTGCAAGGCAAGAGTCTCGTGAAGACCCTCGATAACCCCGCCATCACGGTACGCGATGCGGCCTTCTGCGTGAACTACAAGAGCTACCTCCTGCGCACCGATGGCTGGGCTTACATCCAGCACGGCAAGGATGGGAAGCTCGGGCTCCAGCTTTTCGACATGAAAAAGGACCCTCGTCAGTTTACCAATCTTGCGGAAAATCCAGAATACGCTACGGTAGTCGCCCGCTTCAAAAAGAAACTTGCCGCCAAGCTGAAAGAGTTGAGCAACAACGACCTTGCCGATGTTCGCACTAAAAACAAATAGCGTTTTTAGAAGGAGATAGAATGAATAATTCGCGAGCCATTTTACTGTTTTCGACCGCGGTTTTAACCGCAGGCATTGCAACGGCATCAACACCGTCTGTGATCCTCGACACCTCGGAAATTCCCGAGCTGGAGCCCTGGGGCAGGGCGGCTGCGAAGACGATGACGGAGTGGTATCCGCGGATCGCGAAGATTCTGTATTCCAAAGATTACGAGCCTCCCGAGAAGATCTATCTAAAAATCAACAACCCCGGTAAGGGCGTGGCCGCAACGGCAGGAAATAGAATCGGGATTGCCGCGAGCTGGATCAAGAGGGAGCCCGGGCATGGGGTGCTGATCCATGAGCTCGTGCATGTGGTGCAGGACTATCGCGGGGGGGGCGTCGGTTGGTTGACGGAGGGCATTGCCGACTGCATTCGCTGGGGGCTGTACGAGAAGAAGCCGATGGAGTGGTTTCCCGTTCCGCGTGATCCGGCGAAGGACTACCACCAAGGCTACCGTGTTGCGGCGGGGTTTCTCTACTGGCTTGAAACCAGCCGTTCGCC
>JAUXGY010000305.1 GCA_030621805.1 Kiritimatiellales bacterium
GCCCAGCCCGGCCATTCTGGCCACAGACACTTGGCACCCGGAACAGGCGCGAGATCAGATCCGTGAGTTTATGGATTTAACGCAAGGGCAATCCCATGTGGAGTTGATCATGAAAGATATCTCAACCGTGCGCCACCATCCGCAGCGGTTGTGGGAATGGGCTACAATCGCCTTGGAGGAAGCGACTGCTTGATCTTAAATAAACAGAGATTGTTTTGGGAATCAGGCAGATGGTTATACGGAGAACACCTATGAAAGCAGATGACATAGACATCCTCGACCGGTGGTATCATTGCGATATTTCCCGGGAGGAGATGAAGGAACTCATGCAACGAAGCGACCTGAAGGGTCTTGCCCATACCGTTGCTTTTTTCGGCGTACTCGTCGGCCTCGGGATTCTGGCCTATCGGGTGATCGGCACTCCGTGGATGATTCCCGCATTTTTCGCCTATGGAACCGTCTACTGTTTCCTGAACCATCTTATGCACGAAACCCATCATCGAACCGTCTTTAAAAGCATCTGGCTGAACGAATTCGTGCATTGGGTTTCCGCTTTCGCCCATGGAGCCGAGCCGATCTATGATCGATGGGGACATGCCCAGCACCATACCTACACCTACCTGATCGGTAACGATCCAGAGGTTATCACCCCCCGCCCGGCCGACATCCCGACCTTGCTCGGCCCGTTCTTCGGCATCGGCATCATCAAGCCCGGGCCGATCATCAATCACGCCTTCGGCATCATTCCGCCAGCCGACAAGGAACTGGTTCCCGAAAGTGACTGGAAGTCGATGATCTGGAGTTCCCGCCTCTGGCTGCTGGGCTATGCCCTCATCCTTATTTCCTGCTTCGTTTTCGGTACCATCCTTCCCTTGGTCTACACCCTGTTTGCCCGCTTCTACGGTGCATTTATCCCGACCCTGCTCAATGACACACAGCATGTCGGCCTGGAACAGAATGTGTATGACCATCGCCTCATCTGCCGCAACGTCCGGGTTGATCCGATCACCAGCTTCTTCTACTGGAACATGCAGTACCACACCGAACACCATATGTTCCCGACCGTACCGTTCCACGCGTTGCGAAAGCTGAATAAAAAAATAAAACACCAGCTTCCGCCGATGTATCCCAGCGTATGGCACGCCTATCGCGAAATCATACCGACGGTCCTGCGGCAGCAGAACGACTACGAATACCACGTCACACCACAGCTTCCGAAAGCCTATCCAGCCGCACCGCAAGAAGCACCGGTTTCTGAGCAGGAGGCCCCCTTGAAGAAGAATAAAACTGACGAGGCTCCGAATGTCTGGGTCAGCGTGCCGAATGCAAAAGATATGCCGATCGATGACGTACTGGAATTCAGGCACAACGGCGAACAGTATGCCATCTACCGACTAGGCGATGGTTATCACGCCATGTCAAACAGATGCTCACATGCCGGAGCCAAGCTTTCTCAGGGATTTGTCATCGATGGTCAGATCGAGTGCCCGGCACATAATGGGCGGTTTGACATCCGCACCGGAGAAGCCACGCTTTCTCCGGCCTGCGACAAGATGCGTACATTCCCCATTCGGATTGAAGATGGCGAGGTTCGACTGGGCCTGTTCGACAAATAAGGGTTCTCATGAAATTTAAATTTTTCTCGCCTTTATGGGGGTATGAACACGAAGATTTTGGAGACTACTGCAGGCGACTTGCCGCAGCCGGCTTCGATGGCATGGAACTGAACCTCGCGGACGACCTCGCCGAAGCAGAAACACAGCTCGAACTTTTGGAGGGAAATGGCCTTGAATATATCGCGCAGCATTCCGGCACACGGGTTGCCGACTTCGAGGCGCACCGGACGCACTACCGCACCCGCATGGAGCGCATCGCAGCCTTCCACCCTCAGCTCATCAATGCCCATACCGGCCGAGACTTTTTTACGTTCGAACAAAACATGGAATTGATCCATATCGCGTCAGAAATCGGCCGGCGGTATGATGTGCCTGTCATCCATGAAACCCACCGAGGTCGTTTCAGCAACCTTCCCTCCACCACTCACCGCTTTCTGGAGGCCGACCCCAATCTACGTTTTGCCGCCGACTTTTCCCATTGGTGCGTGGCCACGGAATCCTATTTGAACGATCATCGCAAGTTTGTGGATGCGACGATTGAACGTTCCGAAATAATCCACGCAAGAATCGGCTATGAAGAAGGGCCGCAGGTTAACGATCCGCATACACCGGAGTGGGCAGAGGCGTTGGATATTCATCTGAAATGGTGGGATGAAATCGTCGCGCACCATAGAACGAAAGGATCGGATTCCGTGCGCATCACCACCGAATTTGGGCCGCCGCCCTATGCGCCGGCATTTTCATCTACACCGGAACCGGTGTCCGATCAATGGGAACTCAATCTACACATGTTGGATTTACTCAAGAAGAAATATGTGCCGACTCATTCCATAGCAGGCTGAAACAACAGAAATGGAATCCTCGTGTAAAAAATAAATGCACCCTTTATTGCACTTGATCCAGCCTGCTGGTGCGGTAGCATGTTGCTCGCCGTGGATGATTGGGCGCAAGAGGCTTATGGAAGTGAGCCGTAAAATATAAAAAAAGGCTGTAAATATGTTCATACGATTACTGGCACTCTCCGTACTCGCCGCCAGCTGTGCTTCGGCCAAACCGAACGCAGCTAAACCCTTTGTAGATCGCTTGGAATATGTTGGCGTTGTACTGGATCGGGCGGATTACTACACATGGGGTACCTCTGTGGTGAAGGGAAAGTTTGGAAAATACCACCTGTATGCCTGTCAGTGGAATACCCGTCATGGCTTTGGTGCCTGGAGCCGGGAGTCCGAGGTGAATTATTTTGTTGGGAAAAAGCCCGAAGGACCCTATTCGTTTGTGAAGACGATCGTGAGTGCTCGCCCGGGTGGGGATATCGAGGGGGTGTGGAATCGTTATACGGCCCATAATCCTGAAGTGAAGCGTATCGGCAACAAATATGTGCTGACCTATATTTCGTATGAAACCCCTCGCGGGGGGGTTGGCCGCATTGGCATGAAACTCTCTGATTCCCCCGAGGGACCCTGGGTGGATGTTGGTGAAAAGGGCATGGTGATGGAGCGCCCGGAAGTGGCGGACATGCCTTCGTATAAGAGCCATCGCGGCACGGATAATCCCTCTTTAATCAAGTA
>JAUXGY010000178.1 GCA_030621805.1 Kiritimatiellales bacterium
CAGAGGATTTTTCCGAGTGCCGCACCGAGCAGCGTGAAGGCCGTGTTGGCGTTGAGCAGCAGGGTGATCAGGATGATAAGCGCGAGCGTCAGGCTGACTCCGGGGTTGAAGCCGATGAGTACACCGCAGAGTGCGCCGAGAAAGATTTCCTTCTTGCCTGCACCGCCGCGTAGCATTTTACCAATTTTCCGTACAATCTTGATTGTTAGCATGATTTCTCCTTACTAGAATTTATTAGCGGAGGATAATTCTTTATCTGGGGCAGGGTCAATGGAGGATTCTACAAACTGTATTCAGCAGGAAACAATAGAGAGAGATGCGAGGGCTAAATAGGGGGAGGGCATCGTGCAATAAGGGAAGGGTTTTTCTGCCCCGTTTTTTCGCTATGGATCGGCAACTCAATCGGCTAAGTTGGAGCAACAAAATAAAAGGAGAAAGAAAATGAATGAAGAATATGCAACAAGTGCGGTACCAGCAGCAACAGGGATCCTGATTCTGGAATTGGTCTTGCTCGTGATTATAGTTATTGGTCTATGGAAGTTATTCAGTAAAGCAGGCAAGCCAGGGTGGGCCTCAATTGTTCCTATCTACAATACCATTGTGATGATCGACATTGCCGGGAAACCGCTCTGGTGGATTCTTTTGCTCTTTATCCCGGTCGTTAATATTGTGGTTTCAATCCTGATCACGATCGGAATAGCGAAAAACTTTGGGCGGGGTACGGGAACCGTGCTCGGCCTGATCTTCCTGCCTATTATCTTCATGCTCATTCTCGGCTTCGGGAGCGCAGAATATAAGCGCATCGAAGAATAGACGCGGGGAAAGAGCTAGAGGCTAAGGCGTGAGGGTTCTTTAGAGAATCCTCACGCCTTTTCTTTTGGCAGGGAGGGCCGCACCTTTAGGGTTTTCTCGCGCTTGATGCTCACGGTACCGGGCTTGGAACCGCGGGGTTTCCCCACGTGCTTGGCCTCGGTGCAACTGACGGGAACCATCCCTGCATTGCGCGCCTTGGAGTGCCAGGCCGCAATGGCGCCGGCAGTTTTTACGGTTGCGTTGTCCGGCTTCTCGCCATCGGGATGGCGGAGGATCACATGGCTGCCGGGCATCCCGTGGACGTGGAACCAAAGGTCGTTCGCCTTGGCGACCTTCAGGCTCAGCAGATCGTTGTCGGCGTCGGTTCTCCCTGCCAACACCTCAAAGCCACCGGGCAGGTCGTACGTCCAGCAATCGGGTTGAATTTCTCTTCCTCTCATAACCCCATTGTTAACCGCCGAATGGGCGGAGTAAATTATAAAACCTGTCCTGTGTATCCCGCCGGAACGCACCGCTTATTTTCGATAGAATGCGGCCAGCTTGGCAGGAGGAATGCCTATGCGGTAGCCGAGAATCATTAGTTTGTTAACCACCGTTACCTTGAAAACGCCGTGCTGCTGCCAACGACGACCGGAGGTGATGGCCGGTTGCGGCACGGTTATGACTTTTCCGTAGCGGTGAAGGGTTCGAGCGAAGGCATAGTCCTCCATGATCGGCTGGTCGGGGAAGCCCCCTGCGGTATCGAAGGTTTTTCGGTACAGGAAAAATCCTTGATCACCAAAAGGAAGGCCGCCCTTTTTCGAGCGCCAGTTGGTGGTGTCTTCGATAAACTTCAGCCCGCGCATCTGCTCTTTGATTTTAAAGGTGAAGGCTCCCATCGCCACCGACGGATCAGCCAGTGTATCGCGAATAATCCAGTCCCAGCCATCCGGAAGGGTGGTATCGGCATGCAAGAACAAGAGGATTTCGCCAGATGCTTTTTTTGCTCCAAGATTTTGCTGTGCGGCCCGGCCACTCCTGCATTCCAGACAACCGGGAGCGAGGCCGCGTGTTCCATCTGTACTCCCGCCATCGACCACAATGGCCTCGACATGGAAGCCCTCATTTATTTTTTCCAGAGTTTGGAGTAGCTGCGCCTCTTCGTTGAGCGTCGGGATGATCACCGAAATCCTTGGCGGAATGTCTTCCGCCAGATCAACGTCGTGTCGCATAGGGAGTTGATGAACCGTAAGTTCAGCCGCCGCTTGCATCGTTTGCTCAAAAACCTGTTCCCCACCCCATTCAATGTTTTGAAATAATGTAGCCGAGGGCCTCGACCTCGGAGGCGGGGTCTCGGACCCCGCCCTACACAATCCAATCAGATAATAGCCGCCATCGCTCGCGGGCCCGATTACAACGGCATGGGAGTCCAGTTCTTGAAATGCATCTTTGATGCTTTTCCAATCATTAGATGGACAGTCGGAGCCCACGATAACCACTCGGTCGGCTCCGCTTGAAAAATGGTCTTCAAATGCGCGCTGCATTCGTTTACCAAGGTCTCCTCCGCCCTGTTCTGTATAGTGAAGGTCGGTTCCCAGCCACTCGTGCATCTGTTCTAGCGAGCCTCCCGTGTAGCGAATCTCGATGTCGACATCGGCTCTTCTGGCCTGCCGAACGGTGTGCTCTGTCATTTCCCTTTGCAGATGCGCCGCACCCTCGGCACCGAGATGCGGAATCAACCGAGTCTTCGTTTTTCCAGGCTCGGGGAAACGGGTGAAGATAATCTGCTGGTTTTTACTTTGCATCTGTGGTTATCGCCGCTGCCAGGCGAGCCATTTTTTCATGAGTTTGGCGACGGTGGGCGTGAGGCGGGTTTGGTTGTAGAGGCCGGCCACGCGCTTGATGGCTTCGGATTGCGTTGGGTACGGGTGGATCACTCCGCCGATTTTCCCCAGTCCCATTCCGGCGGCCATGGCGACGGAAATCTCGTTGATCATTTCCCCGGCGTGGGCAGCAACAATGGTGGCACCGAGAATCTTATCGGTACCTTTTTTCACCGTCACTTTAACAAACCCATCGGTTTCACCCTCGGCGATGGCGCGGTCGTTCTCGGCCATCTTGAACGTGAAGGAATCGGTGGCGAACCCCATATCTTCGGCCTGATGTTCATACAGGCCGGTGTGCGCGATTTCCGGATGGGTGTAGGTACACCACGGCATGTTGAGCGCAGATAGCTTTTTCTTCCCGCCGAACAAGGCGTTTTGGATCACGATCTGTGCGGCCGCGTCGGCGGCGTGCGTGAATTTATGCTGCATGCAGCAGTCGCCCGCCGCATAGATGTTGGGGTTGGTCGTTGTTAGGTGGTCATTCACCTTAATCCCGGTTCGCGCATCAAACTCCACGCCTGCAGCATCCAATCCCAGGTTATCGACATTCGGCGCCCGGCCCAACCCAACCATGATCTGATCGCCTTCGACCGTTTTCGCCACGCCATCCTGCGCCATGTGGATTCTCTTTTTTCTGCCTTCGGTCGAAACGCGCTCCACCACCGACTCCAACAGCACTTCGATGCCTTCGCGCTTAAAGGTTTCTGCCAGAATGGCGGAAGCCTCGGGATCTTCGCGCGGCAGGAAACGCCTCTTTTCAATGATGGTGACTTCCGAACCCAGCCGACGAAAGGCTTGTGCCAGCTCGCAGCCAATCGGCCCGCCGCCGATCACAATGAGATGCTCCGGCCGCTCAGTGAGGTTGAATATCGTTTCGTTGGTCAAAAAGCCGGCCTCTTCCAATCCCGGAATATCGGGATGAAACGCCCGCGCGCCAGTGGTGATGACGGCTTTCTTGAATTTGATCATCTGCTCGCCCACTTCAATCGTGTTGCGGTCGGTGAATTTGGCTTCGCCGATAAATACATCCACACCTTTGTCGGTGTAGCGTTGCGCCGAGTCGTTGGTGCTGATATCGGCACGGATCTTTCGGAGACGTTCCATTATCTTCGGGAAATCGGCTTCAGGCACTTCGGAAGGTGAGAGACCAAACTCGGCGGCGTTGCGCATTTCGGCCGCCAACCGCGACGAACGAATCAGTGCCTTGGACGGTATGCATCCGACGTTCAGGCAGTCACCGCCCATCAGGTGCCGCTCAATCAGCGCGACCTTTCCGCCCAGCCCGGCGGTGCCGATGGCGGAAATCAGCCCGGCGGTTCCGGCGCCGATCGCCACAAGGTTGTAGGTTCCGACGGGGGTTGGATTCTGCCAGTCGGAAGGATGCACGTTATCAATCAGCTTCTGGTTGTATTCATCCATCGGTGCGGGTTGTACGTTCCATTCTTTACTCATCAACTTTCTCCATTGTGCAAGGTAGTCGGACTGAATCCCTGCCCCTTACACAAATATTTCGCTGTTTCCCTCCGTCACACCGCCACCCTTCGGGTAAGCGATCACTACACCTATGGGTGCTATGCAAAAGCAGTATTTTCCGCAAGTGGTGTAGAGAACGTTTACTTGAGAGAAACGAAGGAAACGTTGCCCGGCGAATCGCACCAACCTTCTCTACCCTTTGGTTATAATCCGGGTTGCCAAGGCTTTCTTGGCAATCTTGGTGGCATAGACGGTTACCCCGATGGTGGCCCCGAGCCCAAGACCATATAATGCCCATTCGCCGGGCGTCGTTGCGTGCTCGGTCTCGGCTCCGAGGCTGGCGAGGTTGCCGACAAGTGAGCCGAGGTAGACATACATGATGGTTCCGGGCATCATGCCGATCCAAGAAGCCAGCACATAGTCGCGTAGCGAAACACGTGTCAAACCGTAGGCATAGTTAAGCAGGTTGAAGGAAAAAACGGGCGAAAGCCGGGTCAGGCCGACCATCTTCCAGCCCTCATCCGCGACGGCATCGTCGATGGCCTTAAATTGAATATTGCCTTCGATCTTCTTCACAATCCAGCCCCGTGCGACATAGCGCCCGACGAGAAAGGCAACGGTTGCCCCCAGAGTTGAAGAGACGGAAACCAGCAGCGATCCCGCCACCACGCCATAGATGGATCCGGCCCCTAACGTAAGAATAGATCCCGGAATGAAAAAGATGCAGGCGAGAATATACAAGAGTGCATATACACCCATTCCAACGGATCCTAAATCCTCGATCCACTCCAGCGCATCGGCCAGC
>JAUXGY010000307.1 GCA_030621805.1 Kiritimatiellales bacterium
ATGCCTACCGTTGTGAAACAGCAGAATAACAGTGCAGTAAGGAATTCGGATTCCCCCCGGGAAGCCGAAGGCCGCAGCGGTACGTTGTCGGCGATTCGCAACATTGGCATCATTGCGCATATTGATGCCGGTAAAACGACCGTTTCGGAGCGCATCCTCTACTATACCGGCAAGGTTCATAAAATTGGTGAAGTGCACGATGGCACGGCCACCATGGACTGGATGATTCAGGAACAGGAGCGCGGCATCACCATCACGAGCGCGGCGACCACTTGTTTTTGGAATCAGCGCCAAATTAATATTATCGACACCCCCGGCCACGTGGATTTTACCGTAGAGGTTGAACGTTCACTTCGCATCCTGGATGGCGCAGTGGGCGTTTTTTGTGCGGTCGGCGGCGTACAGCCGCAGTCCGAAACCGTTTGGCGCCAAGCCAAGAAATACAGTGTTCCGCGTCTGGCCTTCGTCAATAAGATGGATCGCATGGGGGCCGACTTTGATTCGGTGGTTAAGCAACTACGCGAAAAACTTTCAGCTCCCGCGGTTCCGGTTCAGTTGCCGATCGGCGCAGCCGAGGATTTTAAGGGTGTGATCGATCTGATCACGATGCGGGCGATGACCTTTAAGGAAGACTCCCTCGGTTCTGAGGTCGAGCAGACTGATATTCCAACCGAACTCGCCGCTCGGTCCGAAGAGGCACGTGCTGCGCTGATCGAGTGCGTGGCCGAACTCGACGAAACCCTGCTCGAAGCCTACATGGAAAACACCGATGTTTCCGAAAAGGCACTGGTGGCGGCCATCCGCCGCACAACGATTTCCAACCAGCTGGTTCCGGTTCTTTGCGGATCGGCTCTGAAAAACAAAGGGGTACAGCCCCTGCTCGACGCCGTGGTGGCCTATCTCCCTTCTCCGCTCGATATTGATGCCGTAACAGGCGTGGCGGTTAAGACGGAAGAGGAAATATCGCGCGAGGCCAGCGACTTTGAACCGCTCAGCGGACTCGTCTTTAAAATGGCGACCGACAAATATGTTGGCAAACTGGCCTTTGTCCGGATTTATTCCGGCCAGCTTAAAAAAGGGCAAAACATCTACAATCCCCGCACCCGTAAGCGTGAGCGCGTTAGCCGTCTACTACGGCTGCATGCCAATCACCGCGAAGATGTCGATGTGCTTTTCGCTGGCGAAATCGGCGGCATGGCTGGGCAAAAGCTTTTCACTACCGGCGATACCGTTTGCCCGGAGAACGATGCCATTATCTTGGAAAATATTGAGTTTCCCGAACCCGTGATCTCGATGGCTATCGAGCCGAAAACCACGGCCGACAAGGATCACCTCGCCGATGCGCTCCGTGACCTTTCTGCCGAGGACCCGACGTTTCACATCGCGACCAACGAAGAGACGGGACAGACCATCATTCGGGGTATGGGCGAGCTGCACCTTGAAATTATTAAGGACCGTATTCTGCGTGAGTACAACGTGAAGGCCAATGCCGGTAAGCCGATGGTGGCGTACCGCGAAAGCGTACTGAAAACCGGTACCGGAAACTTTACCTTTGATCGCGAGATCGGCGGAACATCCCACTTTGCCAGCCTCCATCTTCAGGTTTCCCCGAAGCCGCAGGGCGCCGGAAATACGATCGTTTTCGATGTTTCCTCCGCGATAATCCCGCAGGCATACCGAGTGTCGATTGAAGAGGGGATCAATGATGCGCTTTTAACCGGTGTGCTGGGTAATTTTGCGATCATCGATACTGAGGTAAAGGTGATCGGTGGAGAAACGCACTCGGTGGACTCCACTGAAGTTGCTTTCCGTTCCTCTGCTGTTATGGCCCTACGCGCCGCAGTGGAAAACTCCAGCCCCACATTGCTCGAACCGGTTATGCTACTGGAGATCGATACGCCGGAGGAACACCTCGGCGACGTGCTCGGAGATTTGAGTTCCCGCCGTGGCCGTGTCCGCGAAATCAAGGCTTTAAGAGATGTACAAGTTGTGCAGGCGGATGTTCCGCTTGCGGAGGTTTTTGGATATGCAACATCGTTGCGTTCATTAACAAAGGGCAGGGCTAGCTATACGATGGAACCGCAAGCGTTTGATCCGGTTCCGGCGTCCATGCAGGACTCTATCCTAAATAGGTGATAAAATTATGACGAATCAACGTATTAGAATTCGGCTGAAGTCGTTTGACCACAGGGTGCTCGATGTTTCTGCCTTGGAAATTGTGGAAACGGCTCGTCGCACGGGTGCCCGCGTTGCCGGTCCGATTCCGCTGCCGACTCGCATCGAGCGGTTCACGGTCAACAAGAGCCCGCACGTAAACAAGAAGGCCATGGAGCAGTTCGAGATCCGTACGCATAAACGCTTACTGGATATCATCGATCCAACCATCAAGACGGTCGACGAACTCAAGAAGCTTAATCTGCCAGCTGGCGTAGATATCACCATTAAGATTTAGAAAGGAGGGCATCGTGAAAGGTTTGATTGGAAAAAAACTAGGGATGACCTCGGTCTACGACGAATCTGGAGCTGCGGTTCCGGTAACGGTTATCGAAGCGGGGCCTTGCGTTGTTGTTCAACAAAAGAACTCCGATAAAGAGGGCTATTGCGCCATCCAGCTGGGCTATGAAGACCAGAAGGAGCAACGTATGAATAAACCCGCAATGGGGCACCTCAAGAAGGCGGGCGTTTCCGCAAAGCGCATTTTACGCGAATTTCGCGTTGAGGGTGCCGAAGAGGTGAGCGTGGGCGACGAGATCACCGCAGGGGCCTTCGAAGAAGTCAACTATGTCGATGTTGTTGCCACCGGCAAGGGTCGCGGTTGCCAGGGCGTGGTCAAACGCTACGGGTTTGCCGGCGGGCGTGCCAGTCATGGTGGTGGATGGCTTCGCCGTCCCGGCTCGATCGGTATGTGCGAATTTCCCGGCCGTGTATTCAAGGGCAAGAAAATGCCTGGCCAAATGGGCGACAAGCGCGTAACCACCCAGAATCTAAAAGTGATCCAGGTCCGTCCCGACGAAAACCTGATTCTCGTCAAGGGCTCCGTCCCCGGCGCGAACGGGGGCATCGTGATGATCAGGGAAGCGCTCAAAAAGAAGTAAACGAGGAAGATCATGAGCAAAATACCTTTTAAAAGCATTAAGGGAG
>JAUXGY010000410.1 GCA_030621805.1 Kiritimatiellales bacterium
TACCAAAAAGCCTGCATTTTATTCCAATTAAAGTATCAAAATTTGATTGTTCTAAGCACAAATATATTAACAAATTGTATTTTGTAAAATTATTTTGTCCTCAATTATTTTGTAAAACCGTTCCGCACCCGCCGGTTTGTTCGGTAAAATAATTATGGATAGAATGAGGGTCATGAAAATAGGTAGTCCGGCATCAGCGAGCGGAGCTTAACGAGCTGGTTCAGGTGGGCTTCGATCTCCTCCACCTTGAGGCGGCGGTCGAAGCCGAGCGCGAGCGAGTCTTGGTCGACCTCAATGCCGATGTTGGGATGGCCGAGCAGGTAGTCGATCATCTGTGCGTTGCAGAAGTCGTACGCAAACTTTTTATCCTTCGAGCGCACCACAAACTTTCTAGAAAACTCGTGCGATTCAAAGTCGATATCGTCGTAGCCAACCGCCTGTGCAATTTTGGAGAAGAAGCTCTCTTTGGCAATTGTTAGTTCAAGAAACGGTTTTTCCAAGGTCAGGATAAAGAAGGAAAAATGGTGGTGGTCGGTATCCCGTTTTCCATCCGATCCCCTCGACTCGGTTTCATAGTGGTAGTCGAATACGGTGATCCCGTGGCTTTGGTAGTCCCCGGTAAGAATGTTGTAGGCATAGCGGTTCGACCCTTGTCGCAGTTTGTCGAGGAAGGCGTAGCGCTTGGCCAGTTGATAGTCTCGCGCCGCAGAAAATTGAAGACCCAGCTGTTCCGCCAATAGACCCATGGCATCCCGCCGTTTCTTTCCGGCATAGATGCCCCAGATGATGGCTCCCACCACGCAGATCACAACAATAATAAAACCGGGCATAATTTAACTCCGTTGTAAATTTTGAGCCATTAGAATGGTTTGCTCGCTGGATGCCCATTATAAATTTAAGTAATTCATGCAACTCAACCCCTTAATATTTGGAACGGTGAAAATCGAGTATCCCGTGCTGCTCGCGCCGATGGCGGGCTACACGGATGCTGCGATGCGTACGCTCTGCCTTGAACACGGTGCGGGCGCGGTCTATTCGGAACTTACCAGCGCCGAGGGCATCCGCCGTGATTCGGAAAAAACCTTTCAGGTTTTGGAAACGGCCAAAGATGAACATCCCATTGCCGGGCATATCTTCGGGCGCGATCCACAGGCGATGGCCGAGGCAGCACAGTATGTCGAACAGACCGGGTTGTTCGACTGGGTTGATATCAATTGCGGTTGCCCCGTCAAAAAGGTGGTATCACGCGGCGCGGGTGCGGCACTGATGAAAGACCTTCCGCTACTGGGCGAAATCATCAAGAAGGTCAAGGCGGCGATTTCGCTACCCGTCTCCGTCAAAACGCGTATCGGTTTCAACAATGAAACTGCTGGGCATCTTGAAATCGCAAGGGCGATTGAGGAGAGCGGGGCGGATATGATCGCGGTCCACGCGCGTCTCGCAAAGAATTTCCATGGCGGCGATGCCGACTGGGAAAAGCTCGCTGAAATGAAGCAGGCCCTAAACATTCCCATCATGGGCAACGGAGGCATCAACACGCCCGAAGATGTGCCTTGTATGCTCGAAGCCACCGGTGTTGATGGGGTCATGATGGGTCGCGCCGCCATCGGAAATCCATGGATTTTTGAAGAGATAAAGAAAGTTTGTAGTTCCGCCTTTAGGCGGTCGATGCAGGAACAGCCGCCTAAAGGCGGAACTACGAACCTTTTGAACCGCCGCGACATGATGGCGGAGCATTTGCGACGGCTGGTGGAGTTGAACGAGCTAAAGCAGCAGGGTTCAAGTTTGTCCTATAAATATTCGCCGGAAGAAGCAGCGTGCATTCAGTTTAGAACCCATATCCCGTATTATGTGCGCGGCCTGTTCGATAAAAAGCAATTGCTGATGAAGCTGGCGCAGCTCATGAGCGTGGATGCGATTATGGCCGAGGTGGATCTGCTCGTGGCGAAGAACCGGTAGTCCCATTCTGGGATACTCAAGTATGTGGTTGCGGGGTGTAGAGAACGTTTACCCGTCTGCGGGAAACGTTGCCCCGGCGCACCCCACCGCTTCCTTCGCTGCGCTTCAGGTAAGCGGTCGCTACACCCTTACGCTTCGGGGAGGCGGTCGCTACTCCCAAAACTAAGGGGAAAGGAAAATATTGAAGTCCCAATTTCCCCGAAACGCGCCCCCTTCGGGAGGCACGTCCTACATCCTTTCTCCACCATCAACGCCGAGCACTCCGCTCTATGGTTGTAGGACACGGTTCTTTTTGAAAAAAAGGCCGTGTTGTTTCTCGGCACATTAATTCTTTC
>JAUXGY010000398.1 GCA_030621805.1 Kiritimatiellales bacterium
ACCAGATTGGCAAAAGCACCACTCGTGCAGAGGGCCAACACACACAACGCTACTACTTTATTTTTCATCCGTATCCCCTTCCTTCGTTTAGTCGTATTACACGCTGTAACACTTCCGCATGATGGCATACCTGAAAGAACTTGTATGCGTCCAGTACGGTCAAATTTGTATCTAATCCGGTCAGTCTATAAAGTTTAAATTGTGACAAACCATCGGGAACACCCCCGAATTATTCGGAACCGATACAAAAATTTAGCATCATCGGACGTTTGCAGACAAATCACTTTGTTGATAGCCGACTCAAACGTCGGTGACATACAAGAGGTTGGTCTCATGCCACGGATCAAGCCCATCTACGGAATGGTGTACGCCTGCCCAAGGGGTGCTCAGGTCCGTGGTGGTTTTCGGCCAATATAATTCAGCCGTCGAGGGTGCATTGCTGCCTATTCTTATGGCGTCCTTCTGATCGAGGAACCACCACCCGAACCAAACTGCATCTTGCCGGCGCTGGTGCCATCCTGATAGTTTCCGATCAGGGTGGCGAAGAGCTCATTGTCGGCGGGGTTTATATTGTAGAGAATACTCTTCAGGAGTATTTGATTCGTTCATATTCAACACGCTGTTTGCTGACTTTTTCACGATATGCATCCGCAAGTTGACTGGGACGAAGCGATTAATCAAGGTGCTTGAGGAAGGCTGAAAACTCATTCTCCGCGATTTTTAAACTGTGTTTTTCTTGGGGATAGGCACCCGAATCTACCTCCGTCTTTAATGCTCGGAAAGCCTCGATCCGTAATTGCTGTACCCGGGCCTCTTCTTTTCCGATCTCGCCATAGACCTTGGCATGGCGAGGAATGTGGCCTGTATTAGTGCCTAGAACATCGGTGGCGAAAAGATACTGAACGGCAACGCCCGGCCCGGCACCCATCGACATGAGGATGATATCCAGCCGCTTATTAATCTCCTGAGTCACTCGTGCTGGAACAATTTCTATTTCAACACCGATCGCTCCGGCATCCTGATAGGCCTTGGCGGCTTCATAGACCTGAAGAGCCTCGGCCTCGGTTTTGCCTACGGCTCGGATTCCGCCCATCCAGGAGGCGCGGTAAGGAACGAATCCAATGTGCCCGATCACGGGGATTTTTTCGCGAGCCATGGCCTCGACACAGTGCATGCTTAGACCGGAATAGACGGCATCGGCCCCCATCGTCATTAGTTCAAACCCCGCCGCCACGGCCTGATCCGGTCCGCAAACTTCAGGCAGGTTAATGTTGTGTGCGGCGGCCAGAAAGACATTGGGAACGGCTGGACGAATAAATGGAAGGTCTTCCTTCATGCACATAATGATATCAACACCCGCTTCCGCACAAGCCATCGCCTCATTCACGTCGCTGGTTCGAACTTCGGTGTATGTTTTGCCGTTCTTCTTGGTTTCAAATAGATCATGTAACGTCAGTTTTTTCATTTTTATCTCTCTCTTTTATCGTTTTGGATAACATCCATCTTAGAATTCGTCATAGGCAATATCGACCGGAGCCACCCCGAGTTCTTCAAGCATGTGTCTGGCCGCCATGATCATCGGCTGAGGACCGCATAGATAGTATTCTACCGAGGCAGGGTTGGGGTGGTCTGCAAGATATTGCTCTCGCAACACATTGTGAATCAATCCGGTGTACGATGGCCAGTCCTCGCCAGGAAGAGGATCTGAAAGCGCAGGATAAAACTCGAAGTTGTCGAACGTGCGGGCCAGTTTCTCAAAATAATCAAGATAGAACAGTTCCTGACGGGAGCGGGCACCGTACCAATAACTCACCTTACGACCGGTCTTTAGAGTTTCGAAAAGATACGACAGATGTGATCGAAGCGGAGCCATGCCCGCACCACCGCCCAGATAGACCATTTCTTTGCCTGTATCCTTTATAAAGAAATCGCCGAAGGGTCCAATGGCGGCCACGGTATCGCCCGGCCGCAGGTTCCAGATAAAGGAAGATCCTACCCCGGCAGAACAGGCATGCCCGGGAGGAGGGGTTGAAATACGCACATTAAAACATAGCTCCCCTCCCCGGCTCGGATTGCTGGCGAGTGAATAATTGCGTCGAACTTCAGCATGATTTTCAGCCTTGAATGCATAGGTGTTGTTATTCCTCCACGTGGTATTGAACGGGGGGTCAACCTGTAGGCTATTAAACAGAATCTCACCATAGGCCGGAATGTCGAGTTGGAGATATTGCCCGGGTTGGAAGTCTAAGTCGGAGGTCTCATCTGCGGGTTCGAGCACCAGCTCTTTGATGTAGGTCGCCACGTTTTCGTTGCGGATCACCTTGAAGGTGTGAGTGGTCTCGGCCAGCGTTGCGCCAACGCCTCCGGCGAC
>JAUXGY010000074.1 GCA_030621805.1 Kiritimatiellales bacterium
CAGTTTTCGCGCTGGCATTCGCCGAGCAACGGCAGGTGAATTGGTGGTAAATTGCGAGAGGGGGTCTCGATTTTTAGTTTTTGGGGCAAGCCAACCTTGGCGATGCTAACGAGGCTGGAAGCCTCGTCTACGTTGCCAAGGACGCGTAGAACCGTTTCGGATTGTGGAGCGGAAATGGCGGGGCGACCGGGTTTGATGATGCCGGCTTTTTCGGTGGCAATCTGTTCGAGGGTGTCGCCAAGGAAATTCGTGTGGTCGATATCGATATGGGTAATGACGGAGACGAGCGGAATGATCACGTTGGTGGCGTCCCACCGGCCGCCCATACCGGTTTCGACAATGGCGATATCGACGGCTTCGTCGGCGAAGTATTGATAGGCGAAGGCAGTGGAGATTTCGAAGAAGGTGGCCGGGCGGGCTTCAAGCGTTGCGTCCGCCGCTTCCATGGTTTCGATGTAGCGGTCGAGGGTGGCTTGCGGGATCGGAGTGCCATTGATGCGGAAACGTTCTGAAAAATCGACGAGGTGCGGAGAGGTATAGAGGCCAGTCTTAAAGCCGGAAGCACGCAGGACGGATTCGAGCATGGCGCAGACCGACCCCTTTCCGTTGGTTCCGGCCACGTGGATGACGGCCAACTGCTGGTGGGGATTGCCCAGAGCCTGAAGCAGGTTGCGGATAACATCAAGGCCGGGCTTGATGCCGGCGGTGGTGCGTTTGAACAGGGCTTCTGAGGGTGTCGGGTTGGGCATCATGGCTGCTGGAAAAAGTTTTTCACGCCGGAGAGAATCATTTGTGCGGATATTGCGGAGAGAATGAGTCCCGTGATTTTACTTAGGATCTTAAGCCCCTTCTTTCCGAGCAAGCGTTCGATGTGTGTTCCGAGCAGCAGAATCACCCCGGTCGTAAGTGCGGCAAGCAGGAGGGCCAGAATACCTAGGCCTCTTTGCCCGAGGCTGGAAATATCGGATCCGAAAACCATCAACGTACCGATCACAGCTGGGCCGATGGCCATTGGCACGGCGAGCGGAACTACCGCGATGTCGTCATCGTCGTCGTTAATTTCCGGTATGTTGGTGGAGCGCTTGGACTGGGCCAGTTGAACGGCAGAGAGAAAGAGGAGTGCCCCGGCCCCGACCCGGAATGCATCGAGTGTGATGCCGAGCAGGCTGAAAAAGATGTTGCCGAACAGGAAGATTGCGATACTCAGTATGGCAATCGCTGCGGTGACCCGCAGGGCAAGGGTTCGGCGTTCGGTATTATAGGCCCCCCCGTCCGTCATGCTGAGGAACATGGTCAGCAAGAAAAACGGAGCAAAAAGAAACGTGAATTTGATCCAGACCGTAACAAAGTAGCCGAATTGTTCGCCCATCACATTGCCCTCGGGTGCGGTAGAAAGAAATGCCTAGTCGCAGAGATATTCGAGCACGAGGATCATGCGATCACGAAGTTCGGCTCGTGGCACAACCATATCGATCAGGCCATGTTCTTGGAGAAATTCGGAGCGCTGGAAGCCTTCGGGAAGATCCTGCTGGATGGTCTCTTTGATCACGCGCGGCCCGGCGAATCCGATGAGAGCCTTGGGCTCGGCAACGATGAGATCGCCCAGCGTGGCGAAGCTGGCCATAACGCCAGCCATGGTGGGGTGGGTAAGAATCGGGATGTAGGGAAGGCCGGCTTCCGCGTGGCGTGCGAGTGCTGCGCTGGTTTTGGCCATCTGCATGAGGCTGAGCAATCCTTCGTACATGCGGGCGCCACCGGAGGCGCAGGAGAGCAATACGGGGCGCTGTTCGGCGGTACAGCGTTCAATGAGATGGGTGACCCGCTCTCCAACCACGCTCCCCATGCTGGCACCGAGGAAGGAGAAATCCATTACGCCAAGGCCAATCTCGCGACCGCCGAGTTTGCAGCCACCGACGGTGATCGCATCGTCCCAACCCGATTTCTTTTGGTTGGCTTCGAGCTTGTCGATATAGGAGAGTTTTCCGGTAAAGCCGAGGGTGTCGACGGACTTGATGTTGCCGGCCCATTCAGTGAAGGTGCCTTCGTCGGAGAGGAGGTCGATACGGGCCTGCCGGGCGAGGGTGAAGTGGTGGCCGCATTTGGTGCAGACTTCGAGGTTTGCGGCGACTTCTTCCTTATAGACGATTTCACCACAGGAAGGACATTTCATCCAGAGGCCGTCGGGGACATCGCGCTTTTTTACGGTAATGGTGGAATAGTTTTTTTTGCTTCCGAATAGAGCCATATCCAAATCCTCTCTTTTAACCTCGAGCCGCCGTGATTACATGAACGGTAGCCGCCCCGCCCTTTTTCAGGGCTCTTGCGCAGGCATTGACCGTGGCCCCTGTTGTCATTATATCGTCCACCAGTAAAACCTTTTTTCCTGCCAAACGGCGTCCTTTCCTAAATTGAAAAGCTTTAGTGACGTTACTAAGCCGATCTTTCGCTGTCAAATTTGTTTGCGAAATGGTTGGCCGAACCCGTTTCAGTAATCCGGGGTGGATTTTGTGTCCGAGTCGGCGTGCGAGTTCCCGTGCGAGCACGGTAGATTGGTTGTATCCGCGGCTTCTTTTGCGGACATGGTGGAGCGGGACCGGAACGAGCAGATCAAACTTCTGGTTGGGGTATTCGGCCCGGATACAGTTGTGTAGCAGGATGGCGAGATCCGGTGCAAGCCAGAGGGCTTGTTCGTATTTAAGCTGCCGGAGGGCTTCTCCCACGACCCCGTCGTAGCGTGCGGCGGAACGGGCGCCGTCGAAGGCCGGTTTTTTTGCGGAACAGGAGTAGCAGATAAAATCGTGATCAACCGCCCCGGCTACGGGGTCACCGCAAAGACTGCAAAACGGGGGTTCTATCCGTGCGGAGTCCGACCAGCATTCCCAGCAGATGTAGCGAAAGGAGTCGGGGGTGGTTTCTCCGCAACCGATGCAACGGCGCGGATAGAGCATATCCAGAAACACGTTCATGAGTTTGGACTTCAATCCGAAAGAATTGGGTCCAGATGGATTTTCTCCACCTTGAGAACGGGGAGCGCAACCTCCTTGGCCCAGTATTTTTTACCTTTGATCAACATGGAACGGTTTAAATAGCGCTCCATCTGGGCTTCGTTGCCGCGCACGAGGCAGATCGGTTCTTCAAGGATGCCCACAATCAACACGAGTTTGTAGAGGCCGGGGTTGGCGCGGCGCAGAATGCCTGGGATTTCATCGTAAACCCCTTGTTCTTTCGTGTCATCGAGTACTAGCATGAGCGGCTTAAGTTCTTCTTCTGTCGGCGCAGGAACCACCGCGATGGGTTCCGGCTTGGGCTCCGGGGTTTCAACCACCGGCACAGGCGCGGGAACAGGATCCGGCTTGGGAGGCTGGACGATTTCTGTATATTTTTCGCTGATCCATACCCGGCTTCCGACCGGAGGGGCAATTTTGACCCATTCATTAAACTCGCCGCGCAGGACAATCGCATCGCCTTTATTTGCCACAAAAACCACGCTGTAGTTTTGGCTGGGGCCTGAACGTATATTTAACTTTTCCGGCACGACGATCCCGTTTTGGATATATTCACCTGCGGCCCAGAAGTTGAGGCTGTCGGGGGCTTGCACCGCCACCCATCCATTGGTTTTTTCCAGGAAAACAAGCTCTTCGTCTCGCATGGCGCGGTCGAGGAGTTCGGAGTTAAGATCGGCTTTTGTGCGCAGGCTTACACGATCGCCCGTCACTTTTATCTTCACCACCTCGTTCGTCTGGGCGGTAATGGAAAAACAGGTGGCGGAAAATAGGGCAAATAGATGAAATTTCATGGTGTTTCCCGAGTTAAAGTGCAAACAGGGTTCGCGCATTTTGTGCAGTTAATTTCGCGACGGAGTCTAGCGAATATGCCTTGAGTTCTGCAAGCTGATTAGCCACGTGAACCACAAAGGCCGGTTGATTACGGTTGCCGCGCATGGGAACCGGCGCGAGATAGGGTGAGTCCGTTTCAATCAGCAGGCGGTCGTCCGGAACATATTTCACCACCTCACGCAACGGGTCGGCATTGGCGAACGTGACGATTCCGCTGAAGCTGACCATGAGCCCCAAATCCAGAATCTTCCGGGCAAAGGAGGTTTCGCGCGTGAAGCAGTGCAGCACGCCGAGTTGGGCGGGGTCGCCCCTCCATGCGGTGGCGTAATCACGGAGTAGGGCGAACGTATCTTCGTCGGCATCGCGCGTATGCACCACGACCGGTTTTTCGAATTCGATGGCCAGAGCCAGATTCTCGGCAAAGAGTTTTTTTTGTTCGGTGGCCGTTTCGGCGGTGTAGTAGTAGTCGAGCCCCGTTTCGCCGACGGCCTTCACCAGTGGATTTTTCAGGATCCCCCGTAGCTCGGAAAGGTCGGGGCTTTCGGTGGCCACATCCCGGTCGTAGCCCGCGCAACCGAAGATGCATCCGGGATGTTCCGTCGCCAGTTGTAGCGAAAGCCTGTTGGCCTCGGAGTTGCCGCCAATGGCTAGCATTTTCAGCACCTCGGCCTCTTTGGCGTGTTCCAGAATTTCAAGAAATGTGCCGTCCTTCACGAACCGATCAAAATGAACATGGCTATCGATAAACATAATGTCGCGCAGTAAAGCGAAACCATGTACGCGCGGGCGAGGTTTATTTAGGCGGAATAATTTAGGATCGGAATCATCTTTCATGGAGCGGGTGCCAGTGCCCATAGAGGGACTTACTCGAATGGTGCTGCGATGCTCGGTTAATAGTGATAGGGATTGGGCCTTCGCTTAAGGTACTGAGGCTCTTTTCGTGAGGTCTGAGTAGGACGATTTTTAGGGCAATTCTCCGGTAGAGTTCGGCAAGCTCGGTCGCCGGGTACGAACGCCTGATTGGGAGTGAATAGCGGACAAGATGATTATTTCATAAGAGGATCTGTGCAGGATGCTCGCGGTCAAATCGTTCTATCCCTATAATTACACCCGCAGATAAGATAGATGGATAACACGAAGGATAGGGGATCATGAAAAATCGATTGAAGAAGAGGATTATTACAATGGGGCTGGCCCTCGTTTTCGCATCTGCCGCCGGAACGGCACCGGATAAGGCCGGCGTTCTGATCGACGACTTCCGCCTGCTCAAGGATGAGCCCACCCACATTCCCCAAGCTCCGAAAGTGGCCAGCGAACCGATCAAAAAACGGATACACGACGAAGCGCTATTTGTTTCGGGCTCGAAAGATACCCACACCTTCCGCATCCCAGCGATTATCACCGCCAAAAACGGTGATTTGATTGCCACTTGCGATGCACGGCGTAAAAGCGGCGCGGATCTGATCTGGGTTCGCGACATCGATATTGCGATCCGGCGCAGCACAGACCATGGAAAAACATGGACCCACATGGATTTCATCTGCGACTTCGGCGACGGACGCCCTGCGTCCGACCCCTCGTTGCTTCTCGACCAGACCACCGGTGAAATCTTCTGCTTCTACAACTACATGGATCAGGACAGTGCGCCGAAGGAGTTTCGCCTCTATGTGCAGAGCAGTAAGGACAACGGCAAGACCTGGGGCAAAGCGCGCGATATTACCGACGAGATTTCCAAACCCGACTGGAAGATGGATTTTAAGTTCATCACTTCTGGCCGCGGCATTCAGACTCGCGGCGGTGAGCTACTGCATACTATGGTGAACCTCAGGAATGGCCTGCATATTTTCGGGAGTAAAGACCATGGAAAGAGCTGGTACCTGAAGGATGTCCCGCTCAAACCCGGTAACGAGTCGAAGGTGATTGAGCTGGCCGATGGTCGTCTGATGGTCAACTGCCGTGCCCAAGGCAAGGGCTTCCGCTGGGTGCATGTCTCCAAGGATGGAGGTAAGAGTTGGGAGGGTCGCGTTGATCGGAGTCTGATTGATCCCGGCTGCAACGGAAGCATTCTGCGCTACACCTCGGTCAAGGATGGCTACCAGAAAAACCGACTGCTCTTCTGCAATGCCAATTCCTTCAAGGGTCGGCAGAACCTTTCGGTGCGGATCAGCTATAATGAAGGGAAAACATGGAGCGAAGGCAAGGTGATAGACTCGGGGCCGGCGGCCTACTCCAGCCTGACCATCTGCAAGGATGGCACCATCGGTGTCCTCTATGAACCCGGCTATAAGGAAGTCCGCTTTGCCAGCTTCACACTGGAGGATCTGACAGACGGCCGGGACAAGCTCTGCAAACCCTATTGCCTGCCGGGCGTGCCGGGAAAATAATGAGTTTACAGATTTTAGGCTTGAAAATTCCCCGATCCGGTACCGAGTCGAATCGGGGGCAGGGCTTAACCTTTTCTAACGCGAGCGCGGCGGGCGGCTACGGCTTCCGCCGGAACGGCGCGGGCCTCCACTTCCATGCGGACGGCGCCCGCCTTGAGAACCTCCACCGCCACTGGTGCGGTGGCGAGAATGCTTCTTACGCGGCGGTGCGGGTGGTAGCTCTTCGAGCAGTTCTTCAGGAGCCATGGTGCATTTGAGCTCCATGCCGAGCAGCTCCTCGATCTTTGGTAGCTCGAATGATTCCATCTCGCAGGCAAAGGTGATCGACTTTCCGGTGGCCCCGGCGCGACCGGTGCGGCCAATGCGGTGGACATAGTCATCGGGGTTTTCGGGAATGTTAAAGTTGACCACGTGGCTTACGCCATCAACGTGGATGCCACGGCCAGCAACATCGGTGGCGACCAGTACCTTGACCTTGCCCGCTTTAAAATCCTCTAGAATGCGCATGCGCTTCTTTTGCGTCACGGCACCGGAAAGCATTTCGCAATGGATGCTATAGCGCTCCAACTCATCAGCGAGCCGTTCGGTCTGGTCGCGGCGATTGGCGAAAATGATAATCCGGTCGGGATTATCGTTCTTGATGATGTTGTAGAGCAACGGGAACTTTTCCTTGTCGGTCACGATAAAGACCTTCTGGTCGACCGTATCGACGGCAACCTGTTCGGGTTCGATGTCGATTCGCTCGGGATCGGTCATCCATGCTGCAGCCAGACGCATCACCTCGTCAGAGAGGGTTGCGGAGAAGAGCACGGTCTGACGCTTTTCCTTTGGCGGGGTCTTGTAGATGATGCGGCGCACATCGGGGATGAAACCCATGTCGAGCATGCGGTCCGCCTCGTCGATCACCATGATTTCGGTAAAGCGCAGGTTGACAACGCCCTTGCTGGCAAAGTCGAGCAGTCGACCTGGCGTGGCGACAACAATATCAACCATGTCGTCGAGCTGGCGCTCTTGCTTGTTATAGTCCATCCCGCCATAAAGCACTACGGTACGCAGTCCGGTAAACTGATTAAGGCCCTCGGAATCTTCCCCAATCTGCATAGCCAGTTCGCGCGTCGGTGCAATGATCAGTGCCCGAGGAGACCCCTCACCCTGCTTTTCCAAGGGTTTAGTGAGGCAGTGATTGATAATCGCGATCAGGAATGCAGCGGTCTTGCCGGTGCCGGTTTGTGCACGGCCCGCCATATCCTTGCCCTTAAGTGTGCCTGGAAGAATTTCACCTTGAATCGGTGTGGCATACTGCCAGCCCAGCGCATGGATACTACGCATCAAACGAGGTTGCAGATCCAAATCATGGAAGCGAATCTTACCTTCTTCCGAAGCCACGGTGAACTCGGTAGGATCCCACGGCGTCTCTTCGGCACGGGGTTGGGGCGCCCTCTTGGGCAACGGTTTAAATTGGTTTTCCGGACGGGGCTCACGCTTCCTTTCCGGGCGGGGCTCGCGGCTTCTTTTTTCGCGCGGCAGTTCGACCCCGGTCCGCTCCGCCTTGCGCTTGTGCAAACGGCGCTCATAGGCAATACGGCGGTCTTCCTCTTCGGGACGAAATTCTTTCATCCGTGCCTGTTCCGCTTCGGTCAGAACCATGGGATCGGTTTGAGGCTTTGGCTTACGCCGCTGGCCTTG
>JAUXGY010000299.1 GCA_030621805.1 Kiritimatiellales bacterium
TATTTCATGCCGCCACGCTCGCAGAGGCGGTATTGATCCGCAACCTTATTCTATCCAGCGATCACGGATCCATCCGCAAAAGCAGGGAGTAAGAAAAAACAGCAAACGAAGGGTTTACAAGTCCCGTGCATACAGGTATCTCTACCCGCTCATGTTAAGAAAACATGGGCCAAAAAATCAGGGAGAATTAATTATGGCAACAAAGAAAACGACTACAAAGAAAGCTCCGGCCAAGAAAAAAGCCGTAGCGAAAAAAACACCCGCTAAAAAGGCACCTGCCAAAAAGGCCGTTGCAAAGAAAACGCCTGCAAAAAAAATCGTAGCAAAAAAAGCTCCAGTCAAGAAAAAGGCTGCTGCTAAGAAAACCAAGAACGCGAAGTATACCGCTGAGCAGATCTATTCTATGATCGAGCAAGCCGCCTACTTCACGGCCGAGAACGACGGGTTCAGCAACGATCCCGCCGCATACTGGGCTCAGGCCGAAGCGGCTATCAACAAAATGATCAAAGGTTAATCACCAACGATTAAAGCGAAAAGGCAGCCCATCGGGCTGCCTTTTTTTGTGCTATTCCACCCGTCTTCCGGTTAGGGAAAGTGCGGCGGTGGATGTGATCTCCACATTCTGAAAGGTCCCGATCAACTCTTCGCCGGAATCAAGGATGCGGACAGGTAATTTCCCCTCGGTGCGGGAGGAAAGTGCGCCCACCATACGCTTATCGGGGCGGTCGACCAATACACGAACAATTTGACCCACCATCGCCTCGTTATGCGCGAGCGAGTGCCGTTTGAGGATATCACTAAGCTTGGCCAGTCGGTCACTTTTTTGCTGCGGCGAAACATCGTCTTCCCAACGTGCAGCGCGTGCACCAACGCGGGGAGAATATTTTGCGATGTAGGCCATGTTAAAACCCACCTCCTCCATCAACTGCGCCGAGGCATCGAGCTGTTCCTCGGTCTCTCCGCTGAAACCGACGATGATATCGGTAAAGATCGTGGCGGTCGGCAGCAACTCGCGGATGTCGGAAACAATCTGCTTATAGGCTTCGATGCTATGGTTCCGGTTCATGCGCCGCAGCATTTTTTCATCGCCACTCTGCACCGGAAGGTGGATCTGTTTGGCGAGGCAGTCGTATTGCGCGATTGTTTCGATCACATCGCGGGTCATATCGCGCGGGTGCGGCGAAGTGAAGTAGACCCAGAACTCCTTGCCAGTGCGCTTGCCGATTTCACCCACCTTTTCAAGAAGTTGAGCAAAAGAGAGCTCCTCTCCTTTTTTATCAAGGCCATAGGAATTGACATTCTGCCCCAGCAGGGTGATCGACTTGACGCCGCGCTCGACGAGTTTTTCAACCTCGACGAGGATATCGGAACTTGCGCGCGACACCTCGCGCCCCCGGGTGTAGGGCACTGCGCAGAATGAGCAAAACTTGTCGCATCCGTTTTGGATGGGAACAAAGGCCTCGAAGTCGGAACTATAGACGGGATCAACCTGCCAAAAATCGGTGCGCTCATCCTCGCGTTCAAGATGGTCGAGCAAATGACGACTGGAAAACTCCGTGGTCACGCCGCACTGCTGGAGCACGGTCGGCAAATTGGGCAGTTCATTCATGCGAAAAACGAGATCGAACAACTTCAAAAACTTGACCTCGTCGGCGGGCAAAATACAACCGGAAACAAAGGTGACCAACGGGCGGTCGTTCTTCCACTTGTTCCATTTCTGGATCTTGCTATAGACCTTATCGATCGCTTTCTGGCGCACCGAGCAGGCCACTACCCCAATCAGGTCGGCCTCCTCCTCCACGGGGGTCAAGGTGTAGCCCATGCCTTCGATCACGCTGCGGATCCGTTCGGAATCCGACTGATTCATCTGGCAACCCAAGGTAACTAAACAACACTTCATAACGGCCGCCTAAAAATAAACTTCCGTATGGATCTGAGCGGTGGGCAGACCTTTTTCTTGAAGGAGGTCGAAGGCCTCGTAGATCATATCGCAGTTTCCACAGAGAAAAGCTTCGGTATCCGCCGGCACGTCCAATGCCTGGAGATACTCCGTGACGCGCCCCTTGTAGTCGCCCCCCTCTTCCCGCGAGACACAGTGAAAATAGCGGTCACCATAGTAGCTCGACTCATAGGTTTCATCCAACTTGGCGGTACCGTGAACCAGACGATAGTCGAGTTCGGGGAAGGACTCGACAAAACTGTGGTAGGGAGAAATACCCGTTCCCGTTGCAACAAACAGCAAGGGTTTCCCGCGTAATGTCTCGGTGAGTTTAAAGTGGCCGTAGGGTCCGCCCACGCTCACATGCTCCCCGGGTTCAAGCTCGCACAACTGCTTGGAAACCAACCCGTCCTCGACTCGGCGCACCAAGACCTCCAAATAGTCGGCCCGCGCATCGGAATAGACGGAATAATCGCGGATCTCCGAATCGCCTTCGACCCCGACGCGGATGTATTGCCCAGGCTCAAACTCCAAACCTTGACGTTCAAAGCGAACGATCGCCGTCGATTCGGTCAGTTGCCGAACCTCCAATACCGCGCACGTGTTCCGTTTTTTCTTCGTACTCATTATCGCCATAGCTCGCCCATCCATTCGCCCTTACACATACAGCACCAAAAAGGTCTGCTTCATTGAAAGTGCGGATTTATAATTTCCAAACTGCGGAAAGTCAATCGATCCCGGTCTTCAATCTCCTAGAACCTGAGGTTGGCTTCCCGAAGGCGTGTGGCGAGCTCGCTAAGTACGCGTTCGTCGTCGGCCTCGCTGGCGGATTCGAACACGGCTCCAAAGCGAATAAACGGGCCGGTGTTGTCCCATGGTACCGTAGATATTCCGACGTTTTCGATTAGATAGAGCGAGGCCTCTTCGGCATTCGCAAACTCGATCTCCCCCGCCCCTTTCGGTGCCTTGGTATAGAGGAAGAACGTGCCCCCCGGCATCGTAGCATCAAACCCGACATCGGTGAGGACTTCCACAATCCGGCGCAGGCGTTTTTCGTAGTGTACACGAATTCCTTCGGCGAGGCTTTCGTCGGCAATACCCGCACAAGCTGCTTTCTGAATAGCCTTGAACTGGCCGCTGTCGCTGTTGTCCTTAATATTTGCCAGCGCCTCCACGGCCCAACGTGCCCCGCAGAAGAAGGCGATGCGCCAGCCGGTCATATTGTAGGCCTTGCTCATGGAGTGCAGCTCAATGCAGCAGTCCTTTGCACCCGGCCGCTGTAGGATAGAGGTGCGCTT
>JAUXGY010000434.1 GCA_030621805.1 Kiritimatiellales bacterium
TCGTAGTAGTCGAGCTTAAGGTCGGGGTTAAGCCCGCCTTGAATAAGGATCTGGGTGGCTCCGGCAGCGGCGGCTTTTTTGGCGGCGGCCACGATTTGCTCAGGCGTGCGGATGTAACCGCGCTCGCTTTCGGGCTTGGTGTAGAAGGCGCAGAATTTGCAGTCGGTTACGCAGACGTTGGTGGTGTTAAGGTTTTTATCGAACACATAGGTGGCCAGATCCCCGGGCACGGCTTGCTTGCGGCGCAGATCGGCCACACGACCCAGCTCTTGGAACGGAGCCTCTTCGTGCAGGATGATGGCCTCCTCGGCACTCAACCGCTCGCCCGCCTCTGCGCGATCCAGAATCGGTTTCCACCGGCTGGATGTGTTTTCACCACGAAGACTCGAAGAACACGAAGATGAACTGTCACCGTGGTCGTAAGCACTATTGGTTAAAACTGGCGTGTGGCCGTGGTTGACGAGGAATTCCTCCATCTCTTCGGCGGAGAAGAATTTTTGGCTTTGAGGGGCCCCACCTTCTTTGGCGATGCGTTCGTTGAGGCTGGTGCCGCCAATGTCGTCAACCCCGCTGTGGGTGAGCACGCCGAGGAGCTTGCGGTCCATGTAGTTGACGAGCATGCGGACGTGGGGAAAGTTGTCAAGATAGATGCGGGTGATCGCGGCAATGCGTACCTGACGGTCGCCGGAGGGACTGTACTTGATGCCCAGCGCAGTGCCGTTGGTTTGGAAGGGCAGCGGGATGGCCGCTTGGAAGCCGCCGGTTTCGTCTTGTAGATCCCGCAGGCGGGAAAGGTGGTCGATGATGTGCTCGTCTTTTTCGATGTGGCCGAAAAGCATAGTGGCATTGGAGGGCAGGCCGAGTTCATGCGCCACTTTGTGGACGTCGAGCCACTGTTGCGAAAGAATCTTGGTGGTGGCTATTTTTTTGCGGATGTCGGGGTGGAAGATCTCCGCGCCGCCGCCAGAGATGGATCCAAAACCAGCGGCGATGAGCCGCTGAAGCGTTTCGCGCACGGAGAGACCGGCGTTGCCGGCAATCCAGTGGATCTCGACGGCGGTCATGCCTTGAAGCAGGACGCCGGGGAGCATTTCGCGGGAGAGAGCAAAAAGCTTTTCGTAGTATTCCAGATCCAGCTCGGGAATCATTCCGCCCACGATATGAAGATCCGTCAGGTTCCAGTTTTGTGCTTTTTCAAGATTCTTGCGGGCGTCTTCGAGGGTGGTGATGTAGGCATCTTCCGCGCCTTCGGGCCGCCAGAAGGAGCAGAGTTTGCATTTGACGACGCAAAGATTGGTGGGGTTGAGGTTGTGGCTGTGGACATAGAAGGTCTGGTTGCCGTGCCGCGCGCGCCGAATCTGGTCGGCACGGGCCATGAGCTCGGGCGTGGGCCTATTTTGGAGCATGTCCAGGGCTTCAGCGTCGGTCATGCGTTTTTGAATATATTCACTCATCAAATCTCTGCCTCGGGGTTGAGCGCGGTAATGTGGTATAGCCGTTCCTGAATTACCATTCCAAAAATGAAGAACCTCCTTGTGCGCGGTTTTCCCCGTTTTCACTTGGCCGTCCTCTTCCAACTTTTTCCCGTTGACGGGAACCTTTTTACGCATAGACAGCCGTCCATGAAAAATTCATAAACCCCGTTTAAAAAAGGGGCGGGTAGCCCTCGTCTGGATAAAAAAATTTGCATTAAACAACCGGGAAAGTGAGCGAGATAAATTCCACTTAAAAAGATTTGAAGGAGTACATCTTCTGCGCTAGCTTCCGTCATGTTTTTTCATCCTTCAAAAACTGGAGTGTTCCTATGCTTAAAATAATACGTCTTACCCTTCTTCTCGTGCTTTCCACAACGCTCCCGCTCTTTGCGAAGGAGTTTCTGAACCTACCCAAAATCATCGCCCGCTCGGTGAGCGCGACGGCGGAGAAATATCCCGATTCCGACGAGGTGATTATCGATGACTTTACCCAGACCGAATACCAACCCGACGGCACCTCGGAAAACTGGAGCGACTCGGCCATTAAGATTCTAACGGAACAGGGCAAGCGCGACAGCCGCTCCCTCACGCTGAGCTTCAACGTCTCCTACGGAACGATCGAATTCAC
>JAUXGY010000081.1 GCA_030621805.1 Kiritimatiellales bacterium
AGAGCGGCAATAATGTAGACGGTGCTTCCAGCTCCGTTGCGCAAGAACCAACACGCTTTGTTCATCCAAACGGAGCTGGAGGCTCCGTCTACGCTGGTTCGCCGCTCAAACATCAACTGATCCTCCGTTCGCGGTCGGATTTCAGGAGATAGGGTTCGGAGGCGGGGACGCGCTCGAAGGCATCGGACGGGCAGGCATGAGCAATGGCGCATTCGTTGCAGTTGACACAGAGGTCGTGCTTCACTTGAAGATACATGGATCCGTTTCCAAAGACATCGCATCCCTCGGCGCAGATGCCACACCCGATGCAAAGATCTTCGTCGATGGTGTATTGAAAATAGGGCTCTTCAATGTAAGTGCGCTTGATGGCCGCCGTGGGACAGAGCTGGTTTTCCGCACCGGTATTCCTTGATTTGGCATCCGGACGGAGGTAGCCACCACAGAGGTCGCAGTAGCCGCAGATGGAATAGGAGTGGAAGCATTTAACGGCCGATGGAGCGAGCACGCAATGCGTTGCACAACGTCCGCACTGCGTGCACTTTTCTGGATCGATCTGCCACACCAGCCGAGGCGAACGATTCCGAGCGGCGGAAAGCACAGCGCCACCAATTAATACTGCGGAAGCTCCACGTACAAAATCGCGCCGATCTCTTTTTTCCTTGGGTTTCATTTAAGCCCCAAAGCGCATTTGCCGTTATCAAGCTTTGAACATTTTCCACATTGACTGCTACATTCGAACTTGTCTTTGCGGGAAACCAGCACACCGCAAAGGCCAACCAGACTCACCAGCACACCGCCGCGAACACAGCCTTTCAAAAATTCATGGCGTTTGATCAATTTCATTTCTTCTCCTCAAAAGTTCGTACTTGATTCCGGCTCGGATCCAGCACATAGATCCGGCCTTCGTCATCGACGGCGACATCGAGTCCGACCACTCCCTCATCAAACTGATTGGGTGCGGCAACAACACAACGAAGCGAGCCATCCTGATTATGGATCTTGACGCGCGGCAACCCCTTCTCGGCGGTGACAAACGCTCCATCGGGCATCAACGCAAAGTGCGACGGGTTGCAGCAGCCGCTAAAACCTTCGATCGTAAATCCGCTTCTTTTCCATGATGAAATCGGCACGCCATCCGAGCGATAGTTTTCCAGTGCGTGATAGCCGGGATTGACCGCCCACAGCGAGCCGTCGGGGCCGAGATCGACATCGAAGTAGGGACTCGGAATATTAAAACCACGCACCCCGTTCGCTGAATCCTTCTTGCCGATCTCCAGCGGCTCGCCGCCCGCCCTGTCATATCGCCAAACGCGACGGTTTCCGGCATCGGCCACATAGACATATTCATCCTCAACCACAATTGAAGTGAGATAGGCCTTCCCTCCGGGCGCCATCCAGACGGTTTTCTTCCAAGCCTTGGAACGTATTTCGACGTGATCCTGCATGCCGAGAAACACCGTGCCGTCGTCATCCACCGCCATGCAGGTTGGGATTCCAACGATTGGAAAAGTTCCAGCGTCTGGAAATCGTTGGACCGCATCTTCGCCGCCGACATAGATCTTCCCATCCGGAGCAACCGCGAGCGCAGAGATTTTTTCCAGCGTTGGAACAAGAGGTTCCACTTCGGTGTAGTGGATGAGCGACGGATCAACCTGACGATATTCATCGAGCGAATAGTCGAAGCCTTTCCCCAACTCCGTACGGCGGCTTTGGCCGAGGTAAATCCCCGCGCCGAGAATCAGCACCATGATGCAGATAAACCATGCCCAGTTTTTAGTTACCGTTTTCATTCTTCCCCTCCAACATCAATGCAGACCATGCGGGTAGAATCGCGCAGGAGCATACGGGTTCCGGCGAGGGCGATGGGGCCCCAGGCGTCGTGGCCGTCGATGACCTTGTGCTGTGCGAGCTGCTCGTAGCCCGTTCGGCTTGCGGAGAGCATGGTCAATGTACCGTCATCGTCGAGCACAAAAAACCGCCCATCGGCGAGGAAGAAGGGGCCGAGTCCGAAGCGGTGGGTTTTGCCGCTCGACCAAACCAGCTCGCCGCTGTTCGGATCGTAGCAAACAAACTGACGCTTTAGCGCGCCGGCATCCTTGGGCATGATGCCGTAGAGCAGGCCGTCGTGCAGAATCGGGGTCTGTTGTTCGCTGGCAAGCCACTCTTTTGGGGTACTCTTTGCGAGAAGGCGCGCCGCGAATCCATTCGCCGTTTTATCGATCTGGATCCGAAGACTTCCCGCCCCGTAGCCGCCGGTGATGAAAATCTGGTTTCCTCCCATTGGAACAGGCGACGGGGCAATGACGGATGCACTCCACGGAATTTCCCACAGGGTTTTCCCGTCCGTGGAGATGCCGGCCATACCACCTATGGCGGCATAGATATACATTTTTTTTCCATGTAACGTTATGGGCATAATGGAGGAGTGCGACATTTTCCAGCCGTTGGGATTCGGTGCCGTCCAAACGATTTTTCCGGTTTTGCAATCGACCGCCATCATTAATATTTCCGGCCCACCGGGGGCAATGATGGCCAGACCGTCGTCGATGAGCGGGCACTGCCCAGTAAACCAAAGCGGTTCGGTGGTGCCGTGTTCTTTTTGCAAATCGATTCCCCATCGGAAGGTTCCCGTTTCGGTTTCGACGCATGAGACATGGCAGCGCGGCCCTATCGTTATAATGAAGTCTGGCGTGACGGCAGGAATGGTGCGCGAGAGTCCGTGGTTGCGTTTGGCGGGCAGGCCGTAGGAGCGCCGCCAGATTTCCTTGCCATCGGCCAGTGAAAAGCAGCGCAGGACATCGGCACGCTTTTCTTCATCATAGTCGAGCAGATAGACGCGGCCATTGAGTACGGCGGGCGCGGCGTGGCCTTCGCCGAGGTCGACCGACCAGAGGATTTTCGGCCCCGTTGCGGGCCAACGATCGGCAAGTTTCACGTTGGCTTTTGAAATATTATCGAAGTCCGCGCCACGGAAGCGCGGCCAGCTACCGGGCAGGGCGGAGGCAATGCCATCGAAGGTTTCAAGTATTCCGGTCAATTGCACATCCAGCACGTTGGCGGCCATCCGCTCCGATTCGGGAGGACCACCGTCGAGCCCCGGCAGGCTGCACACCAAATCGCGCGCGGAATCGTGGGCGAACCAGCGCAAGAGCACAACGACTGCGACCCATCCGCATAGAATGAGGATGGGTACAGCAACAAGTACACTGGTTATCTTTTGTTTCACTCCACATCCTAACGGAGCTGGAAGCTCCGTCTACTTTAAGTCGACGCATTTTAGGGTGTTCCAATCACGGACGAGCAACTTGCCGTCGGAGAGCGCAAGCGGTGCCCATGCCATGACATTTTCCGTCACCATCTTGGCGGAGGCGAGTTGCTTGTATCCCGACGTATCGGCTTTAACGAGATAGAGGATGCCGCTCTTTCCATCGAGAATGACCAACTTACATCCGCCATGATCAGACTGCCGCGCTCAAAGTTGGGCGCATCGTCAATATCCTTCGTGCGCCACTCGAGCTTTCCGTCGAGACTGAAGCAGGCGAGACCATCCTTGCGACTGTTAGAATTGCTTCCGATGAACAGGTGGTCACCGAGCGGAATCGGTTGGTGGAGCTGCGAGCCAACCGTGTCGGTCGTGTAGAGTTCCTTCACATCAAAATCTGCGCCATCCTTCACAATCTGGATCAGGGCCGATCCGGCATCGTAGCCGCCGGTGATGAATAGACGGTTGTCGGGGAGGACGACCGGGTGCGGAATTGCAATCTTGCATTTCCAGCCGGTGTAGCTCCAGAGCAGCGATCCATCCATCGGGGAGAGGCCAAACACATGCCCTTCCTGTAGTTTTTTCGGTGGTTCCGACTTCTCTCCATCCTTGGGCTTCCGCTTGCGCGGCGGGGGCTCGTCCGAGGTAATGCCCACGACCATATCGGATCCATGAAGCGTGACTATTTGCGTGGAAACAAAACTATGCTTGCCCAGCTTGGGAGATGCCCACACCTGCTTGCCGGTTTCCTTGTCGAAGGCAAAGACGCTGGCGTCTTTGGTATCCAATGCAACGATCACCATATCCTTATAGATGGAGGGGGCCTGCGCGTGTCCCCATTGGTGAAGCCCTAGGCCAAAATCAGAAAGAAGGGCTCGCTTCCAGACCACCGTTTTCGACTGTGGATCAACCCGGATCAACGTGCCGTAGCCGGTCATGAAATAGATGGCGTCATCGGTCACGGTAGGGGTACCGCGCGTACCGGCAAACTTCTTGCCCTTCATTTCTCCCGGATCGGCGAACGCGCATTCCCAAAGCGGCTTGCCCGTATTGAGATCGAGGCAGCGAAGCAGGCTATTTTCTTCATCGCGGTCAATCAAATAGACCTTGCCATCTTTGATGGCCGGCCCCGAATAACCATCGTAGACTTGAGTTTCCCAAAGCACCTTCGGTCCGGCCGCCGGCCACAAATCTGCCAGACCGGTTTCGGCTGAAATGTTATTCCGATCCGGCCCGCAAAACTGCGGCCAGTCGGCACTGAATGCGGTTAAAGATAAAGCGACAACCATCGCCATCAACACCCTGCTACTTTTCATCTAATTCTCCTATTTTCCCCATCCGCAACGTACCCTTTAATGCTTCCACCGTAAAGATGAGTGGATAAAGTTTTTCCGAATACCACAGACTTGCAAAATAGAGGCCGATCGGGCTGGGCGGAAACATCGTTCCTTGTTTGGTCATTTCCAACAACCGGTCAGTACCCTTGCCAGTTAGACCAACGAGCAGAGCGAGTTCCTCGACCGAGTGCGGCGAAGCCTGCACATTTCCCACCCACAGGAAGCCGCGCTCCCTCATCGCTCCAATCCGAGGAAACTCGGTAACATCCAACTCGCGCAAGGCTTCCAGCACGCGGACGGTTCCATAGATCGGGTTTTCGTGGTCGGGATTGTTCTGGCTTCCAAACCAGAGCGGGATCCAGGAGCCGTCGGCACACTGCTGTTTTTCCAGATAGCGGAGACCTCGGCGGATTGAACGCTCCATCCTCAACTGAAGAGGAAAATCCACATCGTGCCGCCACGCCAGGAAAGCACGGATGGCGTGGGCGGTCAGGTCGGGGCAGCTGCGATCGAACGGCAACTTACCCCAGCCTTTGCAGAAGGTCGGCATCCCGCCGTCGCGGTTTTGCAAGTCGAGCAACCAACAGATTCCCCGGTGAGCAGACTGGAACGTCTGCTCCACATGTGGGGCAGACTTTCCAGTCTGCCCAACCCGTCGCAAAGCCAGTAGAGCAGCGGCAGTGTCGTCAGCATCGGGCACACCACCCTGCGTATTCGTCCAACCCCAACCCCCGGGCGCGGCATGGGTGAAGGGGTGTTCCTCCTTCCACTGGATTCTCAACAGGTATTCGCGGATTCGGGTTTTTTGTTCCTCGGAAAGATCCCCTTCCAGTGCCCGAACAGAAAGGGATGTGACCCAAGACGACAGATTGATATCAATCGGCCAGCTCCCGTCTTCTCGCACCGTATTTTCCAAAAACCTGAAACACGATTGCGTCACGGGATGGTCTCCAAACCCTGCCCCGACCAAACTCATCGCCACAAATCCAGAAAGCGGAGCCGCCTCCAGAAAGCCCCCACTTTCGGGCTGAATCCCACGCAGAATATCCAGCACCCGCGAAACTAAACCTTTTCGATAAAACGCCCATTTCGACGGTTTGTTTTTATGCCGCACCAAACCGATGGCAATGAGTGCGGGTAACGCATAGCTGACGACCGGCAGCCGGAGGAACTTGTAAAACCGATGCGGGAAAACCGCCAGTTCAAAAGGGAGCTGCGGCAGGAGCACCCAGTCGTTGCCCAGCTTCCCCGAGAGCATGCACATCGTTAGAATCGGAACGGAGAAGGTTTGGTCGCTACCATAGAAATCCAGAATCGATTGTGAAACCTCCTGCGGCGAACCAACCTCCTCATTCAGCGCACAGCGACAGAGCAACGTAGTGGCAAAGTTGCTCGGGCTCTCCGGGCTATCGCCCCACCCGCCATCGGCGTTGCGGTTGTTTTCCAGCCAGTGGAACCCGCGCTCGGCCAGTTCGGTTTTACCGCCCCGCTTCAATGCAAACGAAGCGACTGCCGTCGCCAGCGCCGAACTCGACAGCTCCCCTTCCCATCGGCCTTCCGCCGACAACTCGTTGAGCAGTCGTTTTCGGGCATTTCTTATGGCGGTTTCAATTTCCATAATTCGATGCGAGCGATTGAATGAGGCATCCGATGCTCAAGAGCGCGTAGAAAGTATATTCCACATCCTCGAATTCATCGGCTACATGGCCAGCAAATCCACCGCTATCATGCCAAAGGGATTCGGCATATTTGAAACAGGGTTGCTGCATTGCAGCAAGATCCACTCCCATGCTCACCAGCGCAAAAAGCGCGGTGGCGGTAGAGAGCAGATCGGGCACAGCAATCTTGTCCGAGGGAGCAAATCCTCCCGATTCAGTAAATCGACCTAGCAAGGCCTCTTCACTGGCTTTATCATTCTGGCGATTTACCAACACCGCCGCAGCCAGTTGCGTTGTGGGGGCATCGAGCGAGACCTGGACCGGATCATCCTGCCCCGAGTCATCCCCGGCCAACAACTTCAAGAAAAGACCGTAGGCAGATTCAGCACGGTGCTTCTTCAATCGCTTGTAAAGGCGGCGGCGGGTTATTCCCCAGATTGGAAATGCCGTTCGCAACTGAACCAGACAAATCAGGTGAACAAGATCCAGACCATCCCCCATGCCGAACGAACGGACATATTTCCATACCTTGAAAAGAGGAATAGGATTGCCCAACGCCTTGAGCCCCGCTACGGCAAACACCGTGTAGTAGAGATCGCTCTCCGCTCCGCGACCCCGAAAGCCTCCATCGGGGTTTTGCCGGGTGAGGATAAAGTCGGCCATCTTATCGCGCGAATCCTCCTCCAGAAAACGACGGGAACAGGCGGCAGCTTGAAGTAAACGGTCAGGGATAGATTTCATGGGGTTAAACCCCGCCCAGCATTTTTGTGGTCACCCGCCGCAGCAGGCTTTTGAGCAACGCACTCTGCAAAGGGTTTAACGCGCGGATCGCCTCGTTTTTATAATGCTCCAACAATTGTGCCGCCTTTTCAACCACCATGAGCTCATCCAACAGGTGACGAAGCGGAGGGGTCAGTCCTCGGATTTCAGTATACTGAAATCCGAGGACTGACCCCTCTTCCTCTTGTGCAAGAGCAAGGAGAAGCGATGCTCGGAGGTCATGAGATTCGCCGAAGTTGTATTCTTCGAGGTCATCGCGAATTTGGTAGGCGATGCCCAGGGATTCGCTGAACGCCTGGAGGGTTTCGAGTAGA
>JAUXGY010000385.1 GCA_030621805.1 Kiritimatiellales bacterium
TTCTCCGCAAAATATTTATGCCGCTTTTTGCGCACAAAAATACAGGAAGCACTTGAAAAAAACAGAAAGCCGGGTTGACAACAAAGTGCGATTTAATCATAAACCAAATGTTCATTTCAAACAGACGTTTTAATTATGGAAAAAACCAAACCATCAACCCGCGAACGCGTACTGGAAGCGGCCTGCCATATCTTTGCAGAGAAGGGCTTCCGCGAGGCCACCGTGGCGGAAATCTGTGAGGCGGCTAAAGCCAACATTGCGGCGGTCAACTATCACTTTCGCGACAAGGAGAAACTCTACGATGAGGTTTGGCACCGCGCCTTTTCTCAGGCCAACGAAACCTATCCGATCAATGGAGGCCTTCCTGAGCATTCCAGCGTCGAGGAGGGGCTCCATGCCTTTGCGAGCGCGATCCTCCACCGTATCTTCAGCGACGGCGATAGCGGGCTGTTTGCCAAATTGCTTTACCGCGAGATGGCCTCGCCCACGCTGGCATTAACAAAAATTGCAATCGACTACCTCTTCCCACAAAGTCAATACATGGCCTCTGTAATTCAATCCATGCCCGATACAAAATTTGATGAGCAGACCCTGTTCCTGTGCACGCACAGCATTATCGGCCAATGCGCTTTCTACAATTTTAGCCGCCCGTTGCGCGAGCGTATGATGGGGCAAGAAACCATGAGTGAAGAAGAAATCGAACGGACGGCCCGCCATATTGCCCGCTTCTCTCTCGGCGGCTTAAAGGAAATCAAACGAAAAAGGGACGAATGAGATTTAAACACAAATACACAAAGAGCTCCAAGACACGCCAAAACCATTGTCTTTTTCGACTTCGTGAACTTAGTGCCTTGAGCGTAGCGAGTGTTTCAATCCTTCTACTCTCTTCCTGCGCGGTTTTTGCGCCGGACGAGCGGAGCGAACTAAACGCCGACCTTCCGGAAGCGTTCTCTCTCTATTCAGAAACCTTCGATTCCACCAACCGCTGGTGGGAAAGCTTCCAGTCATCGGAGCTCAATACACTGATTGACGAGGCACTAACGAATAGTCCATCGATCCAACAAGCGTGGGCGCGGTTGGCACAGGCCGAAGCCATTGCCGTCAAGGCGGGCGCAGCACGCTATCCCTCCCTCGGCTACGAAGGCAAGGCCGGAGCCACCCGCAACGGCGCAACGGACAACACGATCGAAGCCTACTCCCTCGGCCTCACCGCAGCCTATGAAGTCGATCTATGGGGCCGCATCAAGTCGGAAACCGAAGCGGCCGCGCTCGACCGCGAAGCCTCGCGCGAACAACTCAATGCCGCTGCGATTACCCTCTCCTCCCAAGTGGCTCTGCGCTGGACGGGTCTCATGGCGCAACGATTGCAAACCGACGTAATCCACCAACAGCTGAAATCCAACCAAACCTCGCTGGAGCTGATTGAACTGCGCTTTAGGAAGTCCTTCGCCAATGCACTTGATGTCTATCAGCAACGCCAGGCCGTGGCCGGAACGCAGTCGCGCATTCCGCTGGCCGAGCTACGCGAAACCCTGCTGCACCACGAACTCGCCGCCCTGCTGGGTCGCGCTGACTTCCAGTCCTTGGACGTTCCGGACGCCCAGCTTCCAACCCTTAGACCGCTTCCGGCCCTTGGAATCCCGAGCGATGTACTGGCGAACCGCCCGGACGTCCGCCAAGCCGGGCTTCGGCTGCAATCGGCCGACTGGAGCGTAAGTGCCGCACGCGCCGACCGCCTGCCCGCCCTTCGCCTAACCGCCTCAGGCGGATATGCCAACGCCAACGCATCCGACCTGTTCGACGACTGGATTGCCAACTTGGCCGGCAGTCTAACCGGACCGATCTTCGACGGCGGGCGTCGCAAGGCCGAAGTGGCCCGCACCCGCGCCGTGGCCAACGAGCGCCTCGCGGCCTATCGTGAAACCGTCATCCATGCCATTAAGGAGGTGGAAGACGCGCTCGTCTCGGAGCAAAAGCAGCGCGAATATATGATCGCGCTCGACCGTAATCTGGAGCTGAGTCAAGCGTCCTATAGGGAGGCCGTCAATCGCTACCGTAGCGGTTTGATCGAATACCTGCCCGTGCTGGTCGAGCTCGTCAGCCTCCAAAATCTGGAACGCGACCGCGTCGTGGCCCAATTTACTCTTTTACAATACCGCATCAACCTCTACCGCGCACTGGGCGGCAGCTGGCCGAACGAACTCCAAACCCCCACTTTTGAAAACGAGGAACAAACATGAGCCCACAGAAAACATTCAAGAGAATCCTTATCCCGATCCTGATCATCACCGTGGCGCTGGCCATTGGGGGAATCATTATAAAAACCACAAAAAAACCGGAAAAGAAACGACCGCAGCGGGGAGCCTACATAGTTGAAACCCAACCATTAAAGGCAGGACTACAAACCGTGAAACTCCGCGCCACCGGCACCGTGACACCGGCCATCGCAATCACATTGCGCGCACGGGT
>JAUXGY010000254.1 GCA_030621805.1 Kiritimatiellales bacterium
GTCTCCGATTTGATCGATGTCAGCTCATATAATCTCCAGAATGTTACGCAGGTGGCCATCAGCCTCAACCAAACCAAGAAGGATAGCTATAATGCGTATACCACCGGCCTGAGCGAAGTTGCCTTCCAGACCACCGATGATATAGCATCCCTTCCCTCGATCACCATCCCGCCGCAGAGTGCGACCGCCGCCTTGTCCGGATCGCACACCTTTACGGTCACGGCCAGTGGAAGCGATCCGCTAAGCTATCAGTGGAGGAAAGATGCCGTCGCCCTCTCCGGAAAAACCGCCAGTAGCTTGCTGCTAGAGAATCTCACCGAGGCCGATGAAGGCAACTATTCGGTGGTGGTGGCCAATACCCAGGGTAGTGTCACCAGTTCGGTGGCGACGTTGACGGTCGAAACTGTGCCCCTCCCCGACAAGGCGACCCTACTCTTCGTTCATGCCCATCCAGATGATGAATTTATTTTTGGTGGAGGGGTCCTTCCCCACTATGCACAAGCTAGGCAACTTCCCGTCGCCGTGGTGAGCATGGTGACTCGAAACCAAAATGGGAGCTATCCACTGCTGGGGGGGGGTGTCACCGACCGCATTGCAGAACTCCACAACGCCCTCGATGTCTATGCGGGACAAAGTGCTGGCAGCGGGTCCATCAACGCGATGGGATACTATGAAACAGGAAACATCACGATGATCGAGGGGGGGCTCCGCGACAGCGGTTCATATAACAACAGAGACGCTACAAAGGCGTGGGAAAAATGGGATGGAAGTCTGGGCAACTCCGATGGGCTAGCCGATGGACGCTATGCCGCGGCCTATACCGTCGCCCGTGCCATTCGGCTCTTCCGCCCGGAGGTGGTGGTGACCTGCCACGATCTCGAAGGGGATTATGGACATGCCGATCACACCGGATCATCGGTGGCAACGACAGAAGGCTACGAGCTGGCCGCAAATGCCAGTGTGGATATCGATGGATTGTCCGCATGGCAGGCCAAAAAACTCTATCTGCGGGGCAATGGTACGGACAATCGGGATACGATTACGTATTCGGGAAGTTCTTGGGGCACCTTTTCCAGCGATGGCGGCATTCATTCATTGTTCCATGATTATTTTGAAGAGACCTCCATTGGCGGTTCAACTCCCAGAGAAATAGCCGATCTCGGGGGGGATCAACATGTGTCCCAAGCCCCTCACCCGGTGGTGACGGTGTTTGACTATTATGCGCAGTTTGATGGCCACTATTCGGAGTGGTTCACGCTGTACCGCACGGAAGTCGGGTCGGATACGATCGAAGCGGATTTTACCATCGCGGGCGACCTGACCTCCACCACCTACTCCGGTTGGTCCAGCGGCGACTTTTTCGGGAACCTCACGATCTTCGCGGATCGCGACGATGATCTGTTATCGGATCCGTGGGAACTCGACCACTTTGCGACCCTCGCCGCGGCCGATCCAACCGCCGATGACGACGGGGATGGGCATAACAACAACTATGAATTTATTACCGGCCTCAACCCGAAGATCCAGGATCATCTCGACATGCAGATCTCTTCTGCCGGCCAGACCGTCGAGTTTACCTTGCCTGCCGCCACCGGTACGGGCTACGACGGCTTGACTCGGCACTATCAGCTTAAATTTTCCCCCGACCTCATCAATTGGGATACGGTCGTGACCGAGGGCACGGCCGATGGAACAACGGTGGTCTACGCGATCCCATCCGATCTGCCGCAGGGGTTCTACCGCCTATCCATCACTCTGGAATAGAGGGTTCAAGCTGTAGTTGAACAAAATTCATGATACCGGTCGTTACACCCTGGCCAGCAGGCTTGAGGGTGAACGTTTGGTTTTTCCCCTTGGTCAACTTGATTTCACCGAGATCAAGTTCCGCCCATTTGTCCCAGCCGCCGGAAGTGCTGGCGGTGATCGCCAATGCCTGATCTGCAACGAGGAGGTTTAGTTCCGTCTCCATATTTGAAGGCAGAGCATATTCCAGCATCACTCGGTAGGTCCCTGTCTGATCGACGTCCACCTGCCACTCCAGCCACTGGCTTGAGTTATCCCACCAGCCTATGTTGCGCTTGCCGGCATACAGGTTCGCCTTGGCGGCCCCCATCCCTTGGATGGAGGCATCATCCGCCTTTAGGATCAAGTTTCCATCGGCTAAGGCTGTAACCGGGGGCTTACGGCTTTTCCATTTGGCCACTTGAACCAAAGACCAGCTGAAAAGCAGGACGAACGAGGCGACCAGCAAGGTCTTTATCAGGCTGGACAGAGAGAGCAAAAGGATTCTTTTAGGAGTTGATTTCATACGCGAAGGAATATTTTTTTACGGTACATGAAGAGAAGAACAATCCACCAGGTGGCGATATAGGCCACCGAGCCCAGCACAGCACGCAAGGGTTCCTCTGTCTTGCCAACCAACCCCCCGAACAGGAAGCCGGAGGTATGGCCAAAGTGAACCATTTGAACTCCAAGATAGATCGTGATGGAGTTCATTCCGATGACCATGAAGAAAAAGGACCAGCGCCAAAAACCGAGCGCATCGATAATGAGATAAAAAAGTCCGAGCAGGATCAGGCTCCAGCCGGCGCAATGCAGTACGAACGTCGGATTCCATAGCTCCTTGCTGATAAACAGCTGTGTGCCCCATAGCTTTCCAAGGCCATAGAAAACGACCCCCGCCGCAATTAAAAGGCCCCCAATGGCAAACGGGTTGAGCTTGGAGGACCGGATAAACTGTCCGGTCAATCCGCCGAGCAGGGCCGTGACGATGGCGGGAAGGGTAACCAGCAATCCCTGTGAGTCATAAAGCTGTCCTGCCATATTGAAACGCCACGGCAGCAGGGCTCGGTCCACATAAGCGGTAATGCACCCCTCGGGGGTAAGTACACCCGCACCATGGCCGGGCACATTGATCCACATTAATGCGGCCCAATAGCCGAACAGTATTCCGACCGACCAGATGATCTGGTGGCGGGTATTTGAAAAGAGATAGATCAGCGCCGCAAAAAAGTAGGCCATGCCAATGTAGCCCAACACACTGCAAATCCGGGTTTCAGCCAACGGCCTGAAATTCAGCAGCCCGTTGTGGACCGCTCCCAGAAAAACGAGCGCGCAGGCACGAATCGCAACCTTGCGCAACAGCGGCCATTTCGAGGCCCCTTGTTCCACTTTCCGCCCCAGTGAAAAGGGCATCGCCACCCCGGCGAGGAATAGAAACAGCGGGAAGATGAGATCGTAAAACGTGAAGCCGCTCCAGCCGGGATGACGCATCTGTCCGGACAACCATTCCACCCAGCCCCACTCGGTGTATTTCGCTAAAGCTCCAGCCAACCCGCTTCCTCCAACAATCCAGAACATATCGAATCCGCGCAAGGCATCAAGCGAGCGCAAGCGCTTGGGCTTGCTCCGGTTTTGGTTCTCGGAAGTCGGAGTAGTATTCGGTGTATTTTCTTCGGTCATGCCCCCTTTCTGGTCGGTCTCGTTTCTCATAAAAAATAGGGCTCCGTTTGGCTACGTATACTAATTTATAGCGTCAAATATAGCAGGATGCATCCATGCTGGAAGAAAAATTTGAACCATATTGATGCCGAAATAAAATAGAGCTCTCTCGTGTGGTTCAGCAAGGAATATCGACCGTAATAAACGTTAAAATAAGGTTCTACGGAGATCGTTCTGGAGAATCATTTTGTTCATAATTATTCTGTAAGAACCCTGTGTAAACATGATTGAATTTCAGAAGTGAGGTGCTAAAGGAGAGGGCTTCTGACCCCTGCCGCTGTTGATTTTCCCGACGGCGGGATTATTCCTTGGGT
>JAUXGY010000297.1 GCA_030621805.1 Kiritimatiellales bacterium
AGCAAAATAGATGAAAAACGGATTATCCGGATTGCTCATTTGCTGGTTCCGCATAAAGGTAATCGCATGATCCGCCAGATCCTCCGTCAAATGATAGTTCTCTTGGTGGGGGTAATCGACGGCTACGGTATTCTCAAAAAGCATCGGCTCATATTGCGAGGCCTCGCCCGCCATGAAGCCGTAAAAATAGTTAAACCCGAGTCCGGTTGGCCACTGGTCAAACGGGCCGGAAGGCGTGATGTCGGTCGGCGGCGTATTGTGCCACTTTCCGAAGGCGGCCGAGGTGTAGCCATAGGCGCCAAGAATCGCCGGAAGTGTTGCCGTTGAACGCGGGATCTCACCCACATAGCCATCCCAGTCGCTGGCAAATTCGGCGATTTGACCGTAGCCCACGCGATGGTGGTTTCGACCCGTCAGGATCGATGCCCGCGTCGGGGAACACATTGCGGTGGTATGAAATCCATTATACGAAACCCCCTCGTCGATCAGTCGAGCCATCGTCGGCATATTGACCGGTCCGCCCAAAGGCGCGGGGTCTCCAAAGCCGCTATCATCCGTCAGAATAATAATAATATTCGGCGCATCATCCGGCAACCGCTTCGGTTCAACCCGCCATTGATGTTCCGATTCCGCCAACGTCAATCCCGTCTTGCTCGCGGAAGGAGCCGGTTTAAATGGAAGGTTTTGTTGTGCCACAGCGGATGCGGCAAAACATCCAGCAACGAGTGATGTGGATAGAGTTCGTTTCATTTTTCATTCCTTATGTTGGTGTTAAATATGGATGGTGAAAAGGGACGCCCGAAACAGACATCCCCTCACTTCGGGTTTATTTCACGAGTTCAAATTCGCCGGGTTGCCATTCATTATCGAACCAGGGGTCAAGCGGTCCGTACAGACGGAGCAGAACAAACCATCCTTTTCCGGGTACGGTTTCAATCCAGTTGCCTTCTTTTCCTTCCGGAGCTTCGGGGCCGAAATAGAGATCAACCGAGCCGTCAGCATTTTCAACCAAGCCTTCCTTTTTATTATTCTTACTGGGGAAGCGCTGACTCGTTTGAAGTTGTGAGCGGGTTTGCGGATCATACACCACGACCGACCAGAAATCCTTGGCAGGGACATTCGGCGGAATATGCAGGGTGTAGTTTTTATCGCCGTAGAGATAGTTCCCGCCCTTATCCTTATCGCCAAAGGCATATTGCGAACCTTTGCCGATAAACTTGGCGGCCATCGCCGGGGTGTTCACAGTGGCCATATAGAAAAAGTAGGTACGGGCATCGAGGTTGATTCCACCCTTCCCGCCATCGATCAACCACTTGTAGTCGCCGCCCACGAATCCGGTTTTCCATTGGCTCCCCTTCCACTTATAGGCTTCGGGATTGGTGGTATTGAAATAGATGGAACGCGCGGTCGCATTGCCAATCTTCATGGCATCGGTTAGCCGTTCTTTCATGCGGGCATCGGGCGCAAACTTTTTGCCTTTTTGAATTCCGATGCTCGCCATCAACCCCCGTAGCTCGGGATCGATCAAGCTCACCGGTTCGCGCTGGATCACTTCGTTCAGCTCAGGGTAAAAATGGTAGTCGTTCGCATGGATCGTATTGAAGAATTTTCCAGAGCCATTGATAAAGTGCATCTTCGGTGGCTTTGCCGCCTTGGATAAGGGGTAGATTTTTAGCCCGTTGCGGAACATATCCGAGGCAGGTTTTGGACTTCCATCCACCAGCAATCCTCGAAGAATCAGCCAGTTGCTGTAAGAGGGCGATTTGGAAACAAAGACGGTTTTCATTTCACCAGCAATTTCCATTTCTACCGTTTCACTCCCCTCTTTGTGCTTAATGTCCCCTTCATAGTCCGGCGGAAGAATCAGATAGATTCCGCCCTTTCCGCGATCAGGACCGACCGAACCCATATCCGTCACGAAGCGGAAAAAAGCATCATTCACCGTACCCGGCCCACTGCCCGGCGGGATTTCCACAATCGTTGGCCCATCTTTTTTTAAATCCAAAATTCCAGAGGCATAGACGGTATCGGTGTTACCCGTCAAAAACAGCGCCGGCGAATCCATCAAATCATCCATCATCAAAACATAATTCGACGCTTTCACTCCCAGTTTAACATTCCCGCGGCGCATCGCCTCCACAGAAGCGGCAGGAATGGCACTCAAAAACACCTGTACCCCGCGTGCCGTATCCAGATAGTCAAATACCTTCAGGGAGGTCTCTTTGCTGGGCAAGCCGTCATAAAAATCCAGCGTTCCGATCGAGGTCTCCACCACATTCGGCGTCATAATCTCTTCCGGAATTTTATAGTTAAACCCAGGCGTCGGCTTTGCGACTGCCGAAACGGTTATGATTAACCCCGCCAGCACTATTCCAAATATACGCATACTGATTACCTTCATCATCCCTTCTCCTTTTTAATCTAAAACCGAACAGAACAATACCACAACGGTTCTATATTGCTATCCACTTTGCGCACAAGTTGAGCTGACCGCTGCCCAGTTACAATCCCGCCGTAAAAGAGATAAAGGCGGCCATGCCGGTGAGGTCGGATTTTCCGCCGACTTCGGCAAGGTCGACGCTGGCCCAGGAGCCGCGCACGCCGAGGCCAAGCATGCCGGCTTCGTAGATGCGGAATTCGATCCCAGTGCGGGCGTAGAGGCCGAGTCCAAAGACCGATTCACTATGGTCTTCTTCGGGGATACTGGCATCGGCGCGATAATTGGCGTAGGTCAAGAGCGGGCCACCTGCGGCATAGATCCGAACCTTTTTGTTTTTGTCCAGAAACAAGCTGGCATAAGGCCCGCCGGCAATGTCGAACATCCACATGCTCGCGGAAACATTGACCACTGTGCTACCTCCACCGGCCCGAAAGCTAATATCATCGGCCATAAATCCGAGAAGGAAGGAGCACTCCAGCCCATATTGGAAATGATCGCCCTTGGGCACCGTGCCCCATCCGGCACCAATCTGAGGAATGATGGAAAGATCCACCTCTGCCTCGCCTCCGTCCACATCGATCTTGAGGTTTTCATACTGCACAGCACCGAGCAATGCCTGCACGACATAGTTGTGGTTCCATGTGTCGTAGGTGGCATCCTCAGCGCGTACCACTCCCACAAGCATGAGTGAAACAACTCCGGTTAGTACAAGTGTATTGATCTTCATGGTGATTCCTTTATTTTTTATTCCAACTCTTAATTATCGACCCCAGGCCGTGCCGGTTGTGAAGTAGGTTGCCGTGTCCTCTTCGCTAAAGCCAATGTC
>JAUXGY010000184.1 GCA_030621805.1 Kiritimatiellales bacterium
GTCGCCCTTTTCCCCATCGAACGATAGGCCTCTGAGTCGGGGTGCAATTTCTAATGCTTTCATATTAATTCAATGGCCTTTTCGGGTTGGGTATGGTCCATGCGTTTTCCAATATCTGAATAGGTTTCAATGCGCTCTTCCAAGGATTGGGAGGCCCATGGGTTTTCCGGACGGAACAGCCCCAACTTCGGATCGCCCGCGGCCAGCTTTTCGTGCGCGATGAGAGCCCAAGCCGCATCGGTCAAATGTCGAAACGCTGCCTCCAGCAAGATCGGACAGTTGAAGCTCTGACGCGAACTATTAATGTCCACTCCACTGATCTCCATTAGTCCGTTCGCTTGGCAAAGCTTCCGCAAACGTGCCAACTGCTCCCTCGTGTTGCGAGGCGGCATATAGGTGATCGCCTTGAAGCCGATCTTCGCCAGCTCGGGAACCAGCTCATCGAGAAACTCATCCTCGAATTTTTCGGCCTTCTTGTCCCCCGTCAACGAATCGGCAACATCGCCCAAATAAGCGTAGGCAGGAATGGCACCAATTTTGTTAGCAAACTCAACGGCCTCGAAAACTGAGATACATTCGTCGTAGTCGGACGGAATGAAAAACTCGGGAACGAGCGATGCTTTGAATGCGCCGAGCAAATCGTAAGCATAGTGTGGATTCTCAACATCGAGTAACAGCTTTTGCAGTTTTTCTGCAATCGAAACCTGCAACGGTCCTTCAACAAATTCAACAAGGGATTGACCTTTCCCATGCGCCTCGATCAACTTGAGCGATAGCGCATAGAGAATGTGGCGCTCCGTGATTGAGCCGCCGTTGGCGGCCTCCGAAATCGCCGACACGTCGTCGTCGAAATCAAGCGTCGGCGCTCCGCGCTCCGCAAGCACCACATTGAGTTTTTCAACCTCCTTGCGGTCGCGGATAATGCGCGCGTCGCAGATCGGATTAAGAAAATCGCCGCAACACTTAAACTGTGTGGCCGGAATACCGTGCAATGCAATGTACGAAATATTCGGCTCGTCAGGGTTATTGGTCTTACGCCCCTCCATCGATGTCCCGTTCATATTCACACGCATCTCGAACCCAGCGGTACCGGCCATTCCGATCGTTTTGCAGGCTTCAAGGAATTCCTCGCACCCTGATACCGAATCGTGATCCATGATGCCTACCGTCTGCAAACCCGCCTCTGCGGCCTTCAGCGCGATCATCGTCGGCGAATAGGGACTAAACGAATAGGTCGAGTGGACGTGGTTGTTCACCTCGTCTGTCTGGATAACTCCACTGGGTCTTTCACATTTCACAGGCTTGATCCTCTTGGGTGTCACAGAATTTTTTAAAGAACCCACAAACTACATACGGAAGCTCCAGCTTCCCTAAGTAGCAACCGTATATGGGCATAAGCTTGGCACGCATAGAAGTCAATACCCGCTAGCTACTCGATTCCGACTTAACTCCATGGGTTTGTTTTATCTATCTATTTCCTTTCTTTTATCCTTCGTTATGGTTTCGTACAAGTGTTTTTCTGGTTTTTAACCCACTCACCCCGACAAACCGGACTCCCCGGACAATCCGGAGGGGTGAATTTCGCTAGCGAGCCTTGCTACCTATTTTTAAAAGCGATACATTTCTTTAGGAGTTTATATCTTTCCGAACAAATACTCTTACTAAGGAGATCCTAAGGTGAAAAAGAAACGTTTTTTCTCGAATCACTCAAAGTCCAGTGCCATGGTCGCCAGTCTGGTCGTTCATGCTGTTCTCATTATTGTGGCCATCTCGTTTGTAGCGGTCAAGGTGATCATTATGGAAGATCCAACTTTCGAGGCCAAGCGGGTCCAACGTCCCAAGATGCCACCGAAAAAAATCCAGGTTCCGGTGGATGTAAAAAAACGGAAGCCCAAGCCTCGGTTACGCAAGCGGATCGTGGTTAACAAAAAGGCATTCACCGACATCAAAATGCCGGAGATTTCTGGGATCAAGGGCGGATTGGGCAACATGGGCGGGGACGGCCTTGGAAGCTTGGGGTTCGATATGGATATCGGAGATCTTTTTGGAGGGAAAAGTTCTGGTGGAAACGAGCTCGTCGGCACCTTTTTCGATCTAAAGCAGACCAAAAAAGGCAAGCCAACGGGAATGAATGATGGGCTCTATATTGCGGCACTTCGATCCTTCATGAAGTCGTGGGATATCAGGCGCCTAGAAGAATACTTCACGGCCCCCACAAAAAAGTATGCCACTTTCTTTATGATTCCGGATATTAGTGCCGATGCCGCTCCAAAGGCCTTTGGGGTTGACGATGTCGTGAAACCCAAACACTGGGTGGCCTTCTACACGGGGAATATTTCAGCCCCGGAAACCGGTTCCTATCGCTTTTGCGGATCTGGAGATGACATCCTTGCCGTACGGGTTCGCGGTCGACTCGTTCTCGACGCGGGCACGCAACAAAAAAGCGGCTGGAAAAGCGATGACGACAACAATGCGCGCTACCCCGCGCTAAAAACCAAAAGCCATGGACAACGGGCCATGTATATCGGTGATTGGTTTAGGCTAACCGCAGACAAATCTTCGGAAATCGAGATCCTTTTGGGAGAAGTACCCGGAGGCCTTTTTTACTGCCGGTTGCTGATTCAGAAAAAAGGAGTGGAATATGAGCAAGCTTCCTTCTCCTTTAATGGTGCCACAGGAACCCGCCCCGTCCTTCCTATCTTTAAAACCAAAGAAATTCCCGAAAAACTGATTGGGGAAATGAGGATTGATCCCAAGATCGAAACGCTTGAGGGGCCCTCGTTCGGCACCATAAAATAGATCCACCCTTCCCTCTCTTCGGATCGATTCTAGAACCTAGTACCACAGATTCATCCTTCCCCGACAAATCGGAGGGATGAATTTGGCTAGCCATCCTCCTTGCCGCCTATTTGAGAAATCGATACATTTTGGCTAGGAATTTATCTCTTTCCGAACAAATACTCTTACCAAGGAGATCCCAAGGTGAAAAAGAAACGTTTTTTCTCGAACCACTCAAAGTCCAGCGCCATGGTCGCGAGCCTGATCGTTCATGCTGTTCTCATTGTTGTGGCTATCTCGTTTGTAGCGGTCAAGGTAATCATTATGGAAGATCCAACGTTCGAGGCCAAGCGGGTTCAACGTCCCAAGATGCCACCGAAAAAGATCCAGGTTCCGGTGGATGTAAAAAAACGGAAGCCCAAGCCTCGGTTACGCAAGCGGATCGTGGTTAATAAAAAGGCCTTCACCGACATCAAGATGCCGGAGATTTCCGGGATCAAGGGCGGATTAGGCAACATGGGCGGAGACGGCCTCGGAAGCATGGGATTCGACATGGATATCGGAGATCTCTTTGGTGGCAACAAGTCCATGGGAAATGAGCTTGTCGGCACGTTCTTCGATCTAAAGCAAACGAAGGACGGAAAGCCGACCAACATGGACGACGGGAAATACATTGCGGCACTAAACAAATTTGCAAAGGGATGGCAACGGAATCGCCTGAACGACTATTTCAAGGCGCCCAAGGAAAAATATGCCTCTTTCTTTATGCTTCCAGTCATGTCGGCCAATGCCGCACCGAAAGCCTACGGAGTTGAGAATATCGTTAAACCCAAACATTGGGCGGCCTTCTACGAAGGCCATATTTCAGCTCCGGAAACAGGGCGCTACCGTTTTTGCGGCATTGCGGACGATGTCTTGCTGGTGCGGGTTCGGGGTCGACTGGTTATTGATGCAAGCTATCCCATATGGAAGGGAAAGATTACAAACTGGAGCAGTGATGACGACAATAACCGCAAGATTCCGATGGTGGTCAATGAACATATGGTCATCGGGGATTGGTTTAAGCTAACCAAAGGAAAACCGTCGGAAATAGAAGTGCTGGTTGGCGAATGTCCGGGCGGAGTATTTTATTGCCAGCTACTCATTGAGCAGAAGGGGAAGGAATACAAGCGAGTCCCCTATGGAAATGAAGGCCAAACTCGCCCCGTTCTTCCCATCTTCAAGACGAAGGAAATCCCCCAAGAACTGATTGGCCAGATGAAGATCGATTCAAATATAGCGACCATCGAAGGGCCATCGTTTGGGGTGCTGGAATAGATGGATTTACACTTTGTTAGTGTACAGAAAACAGAGGATAGCCGCCGCTGCGGGAACACCCATTTTCTTTTGATTGTGTATTGCTTATCGTCCTTTCGCAAACACGTACGACGAAACCGTATAACCTTAGTCGGAAATTGATGTTTTTCTAAAGGAAGAGTAACGAGCATGAATTTAAATTACAGGAAACCAACGCCGAACAACCCATAGGCCACCACCGAAGATCCCGAGAAGAGCGATGACGTTGGGCTCGGGGATAACGCTTAGCGTTCCGGTGCTATAAAGCTCTGAGGTATCCCACTCCAATTCGCCAGACAAGAGGGGTGTCTTGATATCCGCAAACTCACCGTCTACACCACCCTCCCAGTTAAACAAATCAAAGCTGGTTTCATTGGCGGGAGAAAATCCATCGAGGAAAACCAAATCCAGTATTCCGTCAAGCGTGGACAACCCCGTTACCGTCAAGCGGTCATACTCCGTGCCCAACGCATATCCACCCAATTCCATCTCAAGGGTTCCATCTGTAGCGATGGTTAGTCCTCCTTCCACAATACTATCCGCTAGGCTGTTGCCCGGAGCAAAAATTCCATGTACTTCTATATCGTCCAGTATGCTCGGTGTTTCCAGCCTCCGTGTCGCTTCGAGTTCCGAAAGCCCGCTTACCGTTCCTTCGACTGCCAGTGTACTGTTCGAGTTGTAGTTGAAACCTACTATAGGGATATTGAAATTAGTTTTTACAGTCAACTGACCGTCATCATTCAGGTTCAGGCAAGTCGGAGGCCAAGCG
>JAUXGY010000017.1 GCA_030621805.1 Kiritimatiellales bacterium
AGGCTGACGATCATGGCTGTGGATTTCTTGTGACTTGAAAAAAACCGTTTCTGTTTCATTCTACCATTCTCCCATGATTGGATGTCCAATCCACTCTTTGCGGAGTGATTATTCTTCTCTCGAACAACACACAGTCGAGTTCATCCAGACCCTGTGTATAGCACACCCGGGCCCTTCCCAGAGCATCTATTGATATCTAAAAAAGGGGATTAGGCGGCGAAGATGCAGTTGAGGCCTTCGGTGAACCCGCGTTCTTTTAGAATAGGGCGAATGAGGTCGCGGGCGCCGCGCTTCCCGACCATGGGGAGAATAAAGCAAGTGCTGGGGTTAGGGATTTTCGAGGGCATGATGACGGGCGTTCCGCAGTTGAGCTGACGCGGTTTGATGTCGATGTAATGCGTAATGCGTAATCCGTAACCTTTCAGGATGGAGGCTCTTTTGCGGGTTACCCGCCCGGCCCCCCAAACGATGATGTCGGGGTGGTGGGGGTTGTTTTTTTCGAGCCATTGGCAAAGGTATCGGGCCTTGGTCTCGTAGAAGGCGTCGATGTTGTAGCGGGGATCGGTGCGCGAAAGCCGATCCGGCGGGTCGTTCCAAACCACGAGTTCCTCATCCACCTTTCCGGCTTGTACGCCGCGGGCCATCCATCGTAGCCACAGTTCATAGTCCTCTGGGAACGGGCCGTCGCGGTAGGCACCGAACTGTTCGAACAACTCACGACGGAACATGACCGACGGGTGGGCGAGGGGCGATTCAATAAAGCGGTTGAGCGCAATGTCTTCGGGTTCAACCAATCCGTTAATCCAGTCGACGTGAGCCAAATACCCGGCCTGCTTTTCGCGGTCGCCTCCAAACCTTACCTTGCAACCGACGATTCCTATTTCCGGAAATGCATCGAGGAATAAAGATTGTTTTTCGATGCGCTCAGGGTGGCAGAAATCGTCGGCATCCATTCGGGCAATATAGGTGCCACGGGCGGCGGCCAGCCCGTCGTTGAGCGCGGGCACGATGCCCCGGTGGGAATGGTCGAGCAGTATGATATCCGACTGGTTTCGCAGAATCTCCAGTGTTCCATCGGTGGAACCGTCGTTGATGACGATAATTTCCATGGAGCCAAAGCTTTGTGCCCGCAGGCTTTTGAGGGCTTGAAGCACGGTTGCTTCGGCATTGTATACGGGCATGACGACGGAAACGTTCATGATTCAAAGTAGGTATGGAATTCGGGGGGCAGGGCGTGAAAGTCGATGGCTTTAATTTCGGAAGAGAAGTCGCGGGCGTTAAGTGTGTTCCAATAGAGGACGGTTTGGTCGTTGAGCTTGCCGGAGCGTAGGTCGTGGAGTAGGGCGGCAGCGGTTTTTCCGGTGTAGGTGTTTTCCAGAGGTACGTTTTCCAAGGTCTGAAAGGTTTCAATGGCCTCGCGCCCGGCGGCGGTTGGAATACCGTAGTCTTCACCGTAGAATTCATCGCGGATGACGATGTCATTCTCATCAATTTTCAAGTCAACCCCCAGCCTGGCGCAAATTTCAGCGCAAAGCTGAATTACGTGGGTTTCATTGCGGAAGGTAGAATCGACGACGCGGATCGACTCAATACGGGTTTTCAATCCAGCGAGTTTGAGGCCCACCAGCAATCCGGCCAGCGTTCCACCCGTACCCATGGGCAGATAGATCACATCGGGTTCCATCTGTTCGGCCAGTTCGAATGCGGCGTTGACAAAACCGAGTGCTCCGGTGGCATTGGTTCCGCCGGTGGGAATGAGGTAGGGTTCGCGACCTTCCTCGGAAAGGCAGTGATCGGAAATTTGCTGGGTGAGAGTCGGGAACTCAATATAGCTGGAGCAAAGATGCAACTCGGCACCGACGGCGCGCTGTAGGAGGATGTTTTTTCGGACGTGGGCGCTGGTTTGCTGCGGCGCAAGGATCGAGATGGCGTGGAGTCCGAGTTGGCGGCAGCAGACGGCGGTGGCGAGGGCGTGGTTGGAGCCGACCGCACCGTAGGTGATGATGCTTTTTCGCCCTTCGGCTAAGGCCTCTCCAAGCAGGAATTCGAGTTTACGGATCTTGTTGCCGCCGTAGACCGGGCCGCTAAGTCCATCCTGCTTCATGAAAAGCCGCTCGCTAATCGCGGCAAGCGGGCGAATGGGAGAGGGGAGGAGAGCTAGATTTTCCTTGGGAAACGGGGTGAACAGTGGATTCATGGTCGGGATGCTATCAGAGATTGTCGACCGGGGCGATGGATCTTTCGAACAGCGGGGATCATGCCTTTTTTAGATTGAACCTCTTCCTCCCATACGTATTCTACACGGCAATTACTGATACAGGAGTGGCATGAAGATTTGGGTAGCACGGATTCCGGAAGAGGGGTCGCACTATGAAGGGGACGATCCGGCGGAGATTCTGGACCTAGGGGAAGACCCGTTTATCAGGGTTACAGGGGACGTGCATTATGCGCTTCATGCCCATCACGTTTCGGACGAGTTGGTCGTGCGCGGAACCTTGTCGGTCGGGATGAATTTGAAGTGCACAAGATGTACGGAATTTTTCTCGACAACCGTGGCCGATTCCGGTTTTCTGCGCGCTTATCCCGCCTCTGAAGACACGGATTCCGTGGATATTACGAAGGATATGCGGGAGAATCTTTTGCTACACATTCCGGGATTTCCGGTCTGTAGCGAGGAGTGTAAGGGGTTGTGCGCGCAATGCGGCGCCGACCTGAACAAAGGTTCGTGCAGTTGCACGGCAGGGGATCGACCAAACCCGTGGTCGGCCCTAGATAGTTTGGATTTATAGAGTTGAAGGAGGATTGCGATGGCAGTTCCAAAAAGAAAAACATCGAAGAGCAGAACCGCAAGCCGCAAGGCTCAGAACACCAAGAAACCTATTGCACGCGCTTCTAGTTGCGCACAATGTGGCGCGCCGCAGCAGTCTCACCGTGCTTGCCCGAGCTGCGGGTATTATAATGGACGCCAAGTCCTGACGGTCTCCGCAGAAGACTAGGCATCCCATGCGTATCTCTATTGATGCGATGGGGGGCGACTTTGCTCCCCGGGAAATAGTTGCAGGAACTCTTCAGGCTGCTGAAAAGCTTGAAGGGCTTGAAAAGCTATTCCTTGTTGGCGACGAAACCTCTATTCGGGCCGAACTCAAGAAGCATAAGGGAACGGTTCCCTCGTGCATCGAGATTATCCACGCTTCGGAAGTGGTTGGAATGGGCGAGTCCCCGGCGGTCGCCATCCGCCGCAAAAAGGATTCATCCATTGCCCGCTCGGTTGAACTCGTGAAGGACGGAAAGGCTGATGCCATCTTCTCAGCCGGAAACACCGGTGCGGCTGTGGCGGCCGCCACGCTGAAGCTTCGCACGCTCAAAGGGGTTGCTCGCCCGGCGATTGCTACCGTGATGCCGACCCCGAAGGATCCCTTTGTCCTGCTCGATGCAGGCGCAAATCCCGATAGTACGCCGGAAATGATCCAGCAATATGCGGTGATGGGCAGTATTTATTCCCGCGAGATACTCGGTGTTAAAACCCCTAGCGTCGGCCTGCTGAGTATTGGGGCGGAGGCCGCAAAAGGTAACGAAACCACGAAAAAAACCTTTGGCCTGCTGGAACAAACCAAACTCAACTTTATCGGCAACGTGGAGAGCGGCGACCTTTACGCCGGGAAAGTCAGTGTGGCGGTGTGCGATGGATTCGTCGGCAACGTGGTGCTGAAAACCAGCGAAGCGGTTGCGCGCATGATTTCCAACTGGCTCAAGGAGATGTTCCGTGTCAACCCGCTTCGTATTTTGGGTTATTTTTTCGCGCGCGGGGTTTTCAAGGAAATGAAGTCGCACGCCGATCCGTCGAGTTATGGGGGCGCACCGCTTCTGGGCGCGAACGGAGTTGTTATTATTGGCCACGGTTCGTCGAATGCGCTGGCCACCTTCAATGCCATTCGCGTGGCGTCCGAAGCCATTGATCACGATGTAAACCATTTGATTGAAGCCGAGCTAAAGAGTATAAACTCCGAAACCTAGATTTTTCCGAGACTCGATTATGGATTTGCCCTGCACTGTTTCAATCATAGGAACTGGATCGTATGTACCTGAAAAGGTTCTCACGAACCATGATCTTGCAAAACTTGTCGAAACCTCCGACGAGTGGATCCACTCTCGCACCGGCATGCGCGAGCGTCACATTGCTGCCGCTGACCAGGCCACATCGGATCTCGCAAGCGAGGCCGCCACGGCGGCACTGGCTGACGCCGGGATCGAGGCCGATGAACTCGATCTCCTGATTGTCGCGACCCTCTCTCCCGACATGTTTTTCCCTAGCACGGCCTGCTTTGTGCAGGAGAAGATCGGAGCCAAGAACGCATTTTGCTACGACCTTGGCGCGGCTTGTTCGGGCTTCCTTTACGCACTCGATACCGCTAAAAATCAAATTGCCTCCGGGGCGGTGAAGACGGCCTTGGTGATCGGTGCAGAAAAAATGAGCTCCTTTATTGATTGGGAAGATCGCGGAACCTGCATCCTTTTTGGCGATGGGGCTGGCGCGGCGGTGTTGCAGGCGGGTGGCGAGGGTCGGGGTATTATGCAGTCGGCCATGGGTTCGGATGGTTCCTTGGCGGATCTGCTCTGGACGCCGGGCGGCGGCACCCGCAACCCCATCTCGCACGAGATGATCGACCAACGGCAACACTATCTAAAAATGCAAGGGCGTGAAGTGTTCAAACATGCGGTGGTTCGCATGGCTGAAGCGGTGACCGAGGCGCTGGGAAAGAATGGGGTTTCCTCGGGCGACATTAAATGCTTTATCCCGCATCAAGCCAATATTCGCATTATCGATGCCATTGCCAAGCGGCTGGGCATTGTTGGACGCGTCTACACAAACGTCGAAAAATATGCCAACACCTCGTCGGCTGCGCTGGCGATCGCACTGGACGAAGCCGCCCGGGATGGCACCATCCAGAAAGGAGACCTGGTCGCGATGACGGTCTTCGGCGGCGGTTTTACATGGGGCGCCAACGTATTGGAATGGAGTAAATAATGAAAAGAGCAATTATTTTCCCGGGACAGGGTTCTCAGGTTGTCGGCATGGGAAAGGATCTCGCGAAGGCGATTCCCGAGTGCAAGGCTCTCTTTGACCGGGCCAATGAAATCCTTGGCTACGATCTCGAAACAATCTGTTTCGAAGGACCGCAGGAAGAGTTGAACAAATCCAACCATGCGCAACTTGGGATCTTTGTGGCTAGTGCAGCGGCTTTTCACGCCTTGAAGCTTAAACAACCTGACCTGGAGTACGAGTTGCTCGCGGGCCATAGCCTCGGCGAATGGACGGCTCTTTATGTTGCGGGCGTGGTCAGCTTCGAAGACACGATTAAAATTCTGAAGGCGCGTGGCGAAGCCATGCAGGCCGCTTGCGAAGAAAATCCCGGAGCTATGTTGGCCGTGATGGGGATCGCCGGCGATGATTTGGTCAAGGTTGCCAGTGAGGCGGGGTGCCATGTGGCCAACTTTAACTCGCTGGCGCAGACGGTACTTTCCGGCACGGCCGATTCGATCACTAAGGCCGAGGAACTCGTAAAGGTTGCAGGCGCAAAACGGGCGATCCGCCTGCCGGTGGCCGGGGCATTCCACTCGCCGCTGATGCAACCCGCCGCCGACCAGATGGCTGTATTTCTTGCCCAGGTCGACTTTTCTGAAGAAAAAATTCCCGTGCTCTCGAATGTTACCGCGCAACCGCATGGAAACACCTCCGTGAAGGACGATATGATTAAGCAGATCACCTCTTCGGTGCAATGGGTCGCCCTTGTTCAAAGGATGGTATCCCATGGGGTGGAGGAGATTATTGAATGTGGACCCGGCAAGGTCTTGGCCGGGCTCATAAAGCGTATTGACAAGACCGTCGCAGTCCGTAACATCGGCCAAATAACGGATCTGGAAAAGGAATAGGAATTATTTATGTTTGAACTAAACGATAAAGTAGCTTTGGTCACCGGTGCAGCCCGGGGATTGGGTCAGGCCATTGCACTCAAGCTGGCGGAAGCCGGCGCAGACCTCGCATTATGTGATCTGAATGCCGAGTGGGTGGAAGAAACCGCTGAAAAAGTAAAGGCGCTGGGCCGGCGTGCGGAATGCTACGGCATAAATGTTGCCGAGGGCGAAAGCGTCACCGCAGGCATTAAGGCCATCGAAAAAGATTTTGGAAAGATTGACGTTCTCGTCAACAATGCAGGCATTACCAAGGATGGTTTGATGATGCGCATGAGCGAGGACGACTGGGATGCCGTGCTGAATGTCAACCTGAAGGGTACGTTCCTCTGCACCAAGGCCGCCATGCGCGGTATGATGAAGCAGCGCTCTGGAACCATCGTGAATATTGCTTCAGTGATTGGTCTGATGGGCAATGCCGGGCAAGCCAACTATGCGGCCTCCAAGGGCGGTGTGATTGCGTTCAGCAAGACGGTCGCGAAGGAACTTTCCTCGCGCAATGTTCGTTGCAATGCGGTTGCACCAGGCTTTATCCGCACGGCGATGACTGATGCGTTGGACGAAGAGGTTCAGAATAAAATGAAAGAGCTCATCCCGCTCAGCCGCTTCGGTGAACCGGAAGATGTAGCGAATGTTGTACTATTTTTGGCAAGCGATGCCTCGGCGTATGTCACCGGTCAAGTGATCTCGACGTGCGGCGGAATGGTCATGTAGCGTTTGTAAGTGTAAACCTAAGAAAAGGAGAATGAAAATGGCACTTGAAGATAAAGTAAAAGATATCATTGTAGAGCAACTCGGCGTTAATGCTGACCAAGTTGTAGAAGGAGCATCCTTCATCGAAGACCTCGGTGCGGACTCTCTGGATACCGTTGAGCTGGTCATGGCGTTCGAAGAAGAATTTGGGGCTGAAATTCCGGACGAAGATGCTGAAAAAATGACTTCCGTTGGCGGAGTGATCAGCTACCTGAAAGAAAAAGGTTTCGGCGAGTAGCCTAGTTTCTAAACTAGTTAATGGCCGGAGTCACCTGTGGGTGTTTCCGGCCATTTCAGCTTTGATTTAAATCGAGGAACGGGAAATGAGTCGGCGTGAAGTAGTGGTAACAGGGATAGGGATTGTTTCGCCTATTGCGAGCGAACTCGACCGCTTCTGGGAAGGAATCAAGAACGGCCAGTCCGGGATTGCCCGTGTCGAGGCCATGGAAGATATCGACCTGTATCCCGTCCATATCGGCGGTGAAATCCGTGACCTCGATATAGAACGGTTTCTCGATAAAAAAGAAGCGCGCAAGATGGATCCCTTTTCCATTTGGGGCGTAGCGGCTTCCGTTATGGCCGTCGAGGATGCCGGGTTTGACTTTAATGAGCTCGACTTGGAGCGCGTCGGCGTCATTGCCAGTTCCGGCATTGGTGGAATGCAGTTTATGACAGAGCAGTGTATTCGTGCCGTCAAAGGCGGTCCTCGCCGGATTTCGCCGCAACTTATTCCTCAGATGATCGTTAATATCCTCTCGGGATACGTGGCCATTAAATATGGATTTAAAGGGCCTAATTTCAGCGTGACCAGTGCCTGTGCATCCGGCACCCACTCCATTGGAGAATCCATGCGCATGATCCAGTACGGTGATGCCGATGTCATGGTTTCCGGTGGTGCTGAAGCTTCCCTCGCAATGCTGGGCATTGGCGGCTTTGCCGCACTACGCGCTACGAGTCGCCGCAACGACGACCCGGAAGGTGCATCCCGTCCGTTCGACAAGGATCGCGATGGATTTGTCATGTCCGAAGGCGCTGGGATTGTTGTGCTGGAGGAGAAGGAACATGCCCTCAAGCGCGGTGCAACCATCTACTGCAATGCCTCCGGTTATGGCCGTACTTGCGATGCTTACCATATCACCGCTCCTGATTCTGCCGCCAACGAAGCGGCGCGCGCCATGCGCCTCGCCTTTGAGGATGCTGGCCTTAAGGCCGAAGATATCGACTATATCAACGCTCATGGAACCAGCACCCCGCTCAACGATAAAGGCGAAACGCTGGCCATCAAAAAAGCGTTGGGCGAAGAGCTGGCCTACAAGGTGGCCATTAGTTCCACGAAATCGATGACTGGACACATGCTCGGTGCAGCGGGCGGGGTTGAAGCCGCCATTTGTGCGCTGGCGATCCGTGATAGTATTGCGCCGCCAACGATCAACTACACCACTCCCGACCCTGACTGCGACCTCGACTATGTTCCCAACACTGCGCGTGAAATGGACATTAATGTTGCTCTGAGCAACTCACTCGGGTTCGGGGGGCATAATGCTACGCTATGCTTCACTAAACCGAAATAGGCATTCGTGTTGTTGGAAAAGAGAAAGGCGCTCCGTATCCTCGGTATGCCTTTTTTAAGGCTCTACGTAGAATTTAATGGTGGCAAGCGGGTTTGCCGCTCACAGACAGCACCAATCATCTGCAACGAATGTAGAAAAAGCAACGAATCAAACAGACGGGAACCATTGCGAATTCCTGCAAACAGAAGGCATTAAAGAGGAACTGGCAACAGCCGGTATTCAAAGAGGGTTCATCGCTACGGAGCCATCGCGGGGAGCCTTCGTTGCCATTAAAATCTACGAAGAACCTTATTTAATGCCTAACTGATGAATGACAGGACATTATGGACTCCGAGAAGTGCCACGACATCGTGGGCTCGGCCTGTGTTTTCAAAAACCAGGGCTCTTCGTGTGTGCGAAAATCGCTGCCGGACAGCCGCAAGGGAACCGGCGGGCTCAATGTGTTCAAGATGCTCGCCGGCTACTACCACTACCGCGCGACGCAGATCCTGCACAAATGGCTCAACCGCAAGAGTCAGCGCAAGGAGTACAACTGGGCGCAGTTCAAGCAGGTTCTAGACCTGCTGGTCTGGCCATCCGTGGAAATCCGCAAAGACCTGAACCCGTTCCGTAGGGAGGAGGCATGCTGAATGATCCGCCGAGGAGCCGTATGAGGGAAAGCTGCTTGTCCAGTTCTGAGAGGGGTTGGGGTACAACGATGATAAGGAAGAGATATTGTGGCACCGCCACGAAATCAGGCGGCAACAGAGAAAATAAACATCGACCTAAGTCATTGGAGTCCCCACCCTACTTGAAAAAGGCAATTCTTTTATGGTTGCTTCTTACCGTTGTAGGTGTGGCCGTCCGCGGAGCCGAGCAACGTGATGCAGATCCTCGGAGCACGAGCGTGAAGGTCAAGGACATCAAATCCTATTGTATTGATTTCAATTGGGGGCACGGCGGACCCAATGGATTTGCCAGGCCCGGACTTTGGGCCGACGCCGATCCTGCGAAGCATGTGGCCTGGTATAGGGCGATGGGTGCGAATGTCATTCAGACCTTCGCTGTCTCTTGCAACGGTTATGCCTGGTATAAGAACGGCAAGGTGCCTGAACAGCCGGGGCTGAAGCACGATTTTCTTCCCGAAATGGTGCGGCTGGGGCACAAGGAAGGCATGCTCGTCATGGGCTACTTCTGCATCGGTTCCAACACCCGATGGGGACAGGATCATCCCGACTTGAGCTATGGAGTGCCAAGCACTCGTCACATCCCGTACACCGATGAGTATCTGGACTATTTATCCAGTGCGATCGGCGAAGCTGTGCGAATGACGGGAATGGACGGGTTCATGATTGACTGGTTCTATCAGCCGGAGCGTAAGGAGTTGAAGGATTGCGAGAAGAAGCTGTATGAACAACTCATGGGCGAGGTGTATCCCGGGGACGGCAAGTTGTCCAAAGAGAAAGAAATCGAGTATAGCCGAAAGGCCATTAACAGGGCGTGGAAGTCTATCCACAAGGCAGCAAAAGATGCCAATCCTGAGTGCATTGTCTGGCTGACAGCCTTTAATCCGACGCATCCACATATCGTCAATTCGGCCATGTTCAAAGAGGTAGATTGGCTGATGAACGAAGGCGGAGACTTGAAACGCATTAAGGCCATTGAACCTATGATCGGAAAGCACACACGCCTTATCACCTGTCTGGCTAACTGGAACAGACAGGACGCGACAAGCGTGGTTCCCGCGGCTTTGAAGGAAGGGGTCGGCCTTTACGGCTTCGCCAAGCCTGATGCCAACTCGCTACGACCACTGGAGTCATTACTGATAAGTCCCGTGAACAAACTGAAAGGTGATGACAGAAATATAGCGGTCTTAGTACGCGCTTACCACGGCGTTTCCATTACCTCAGTCAGGAATGACAAGGGAGAGTTTGTCGAGCCAGCGAAATAAGATTACCCAAAGAACCTATTATGCCTTTCAGTCCTGACTCCCTAGTCCGGGATCGACCGTGCTTATTGAAACTTCCTGCTCGTGGCCATCCAAGATAAGGGTTTCGTTAGAATTTGCGCTGGAATTCGCCGAAAATGGCGGTTGACGCTTAAGTGCGAGGTGCTATACTGCGCCTCGTTTTTTTACCCCTTGAAGGAGAGACATTGTTATGAATATGGAATATATGGACAAGGCTCAGGAGAAGATTGAGAATACCCCGATGTTGGTTAACTTGATCTCATACCGCACCCGTCAGCTCAATGCCGGGGCACGTCCGATGGTTAAAAAGGATCATGTTGAGCAGGATAACCACGATATCGTGCTGAAGGAAATCTGCGAAGGCTTGCTGACGGTTGAAATGGCATTCTCTCAAGAAGAGTCCGCGGTTCCCGGACTGGACTTCGATACTTCGATTATCCTTTAGATCGCTTGAACTCGACTATTTTTGAACCCAAAGCCTCTTGCAGGCTTTGGGTTTTTGTATTTCCGCATCCTTTGGTTTATGGCAAAATTCATTAGTTTAAAATCAGAGGGGCGCGATGACCATTAAGGATATTCTCAATCGGGCGGCGGACGAAGGCCCGGAACGCATAGCACTCAAATACAAACGAAACGGGGCGTGGCAAACCACCACATTTAGTAGTTTGCGGGAGCGCACGTGGCAGGTTTCGGAAATGCTTGTCCATTTGGGTGTTCAGTCGGGCGACCGTGTTGCGCTTTTGCGCGAGAACTCACCCGAATGGTACGAACTATACTATGGCATTGTATCCATCGGTGCGGTCGCCGTTCCCATCGACATCAAATTGCGCGAGCAGGAATTGGCGCATATTCTCCACGACTGCGGGGTCTCGCTGGCGTTTTGTTCGGCCAGCCAGCTTGATCGAATTGCGAGTCTGGCTACGCATGAGCTTCGCACGGTGGTGGCCTGCGATGTTGGAACCCGTGGATTCCCGGAGAGCTTATCGATCATCTGTCACGACTATGATCAACTGAGGCAAGAGGTTTCTAAGCGGGCGATGTCGGATGCCCGTGCGTTTGATCACTATGATCTACCTTCGGATTCGCCCGCCTCATTCATCTATACCTCTGGAACGACCGGACGGTCGAAGGGGGCCGTGTTGACGCACCGTAACTTTATGTCGAATGTCGAAGGCATTGCCGAAGGGATCGATATTCGCCCGAGCGATAATTTTATGCTGGTGCTTCCATTGCACCACTCGTTTGCCTTCACAACGATGCTGCTCCTGCCGATCTACGCGCAATGCCAAGTGAGCCTGGTTGAAAACTTGAAGACCATCAAGGCCAACATGGCCGACTGTGCGCCGACCGTGTTGCTGGCGGTTCCGTTGCTGCTCGAAAAAATGATGACCCGCATCATGACGGGTATTCGAGAAAAGAAGGCGGCGCACCTGATGTATCGCTTTGGGTTAGCCGGGTTGATTGGCCGGAAGGTTCTCGAGGGATTGGGGGGATCGCTGCGGTTGGTGGTTTCCGGCGGTGCGCCGATTAGCCCGTCCACACTGAGGGCATGGAGCAAGCTGGGCTTCAAGATTGTCGAGGGGTATGGAATCACGGAAACCGCCCCGGTACTCACCCTTAATCCGCCGGCTGCCCCCCGTATTGGAACGGTTGGCCTTCCTATTGCCGGGGTTGAAGTGCAAATCGCCGACCCCAATCCCGAAGGGGTGGGGGAGATCATCGCACGCGGGGAGAATGTGATGCAGGGCTACTACAACAATCCCGAAGAGACCGCCCGGGTGCTGGTCGATGGCTGGTACCGTACCGGCGATCTCGGGCGTTTCGATGAGAAGGGCTACCTCGTCATCAGCGGCCGTAAGAAGAGCCTGATCGTCAACCGCGAAGGTAAGAACATCTATCCCGAGGAGGTTGAGCGGGCGGTACTCCAAAGCGAATATGTGCTCGAATGTCTTGCGCTGGGCTACCGCGACCCCGGCGAAGAGACCGGCGAGCGCGTGGGCCTGATTGCCGTGCCGAATCAAGAGGTGCTCGACGCTATGGAGGATCGCGAGGGTGGACGCATGACTGACGGGAAGGCTGAAGAATGGGTGCGTAGCGATATCCGCGCACAACTCGGGGAGCTTTCGAACTATAAGCGTCCGCGCAAGATTGAGATCCGCTTTGAGGAGTTCGAGAAAACGACCACTCAGAAGATTAAGCGCTACCTCTACGCGATTGATACGGCCCGCTGAAAATTGAAGCCAGAAAAAAGAATTTTGAATAAAGAGGGAGTGAACAGCCCTCTTTGCCTCGTCTCTTTTTATTGGAACAGAACCTCTATTAAAGGAAACAAAAGATGAAACGACAAACGCGCATTCTCCTCTCCCTATTAACCCTGCCCATCGTGACCTTCTCAGAGACCACCCTTTGGTACACCCGTGCGGCCGACGACTATGGGAAAAAGAGCCCACTGAAGGCCTGGGAGGTGGAGAGCCCAAAACGCACCCACAAACCCAACCCGGATCAAGCGTGGGAATGGTATGCCCTGCCGGTAGGAAACGGTTTTGTGGGGGCGAT
>JAUXGY010000190.1 GCA_030621805.1 Kiritimatiellales bacterium
GAATATCAACTCGCACAGGAAGCCTACCGGGTGATCTGCGCAAATCTGGAATCGGAGGAACCCCTGACGGTGGCCGTCAGCCTGCGGTTTTTGAAGCTTTTCGCCAAGGAATACAACCCAAAGGAAGAGCTGGTTGAAATCGCCTGCCAAATCAAAAGCGATCACCCGCAGGTGCAGTTCGAGCAGGTCGCCCTGCTAAAGACCGGGGCGGAGGAAAGCACACGATTGCCCGAGCCGTTGTTGCGGCGGTTGCTGGATAGTTCGTCTTGGATTGTATCGCGTTCCACCTATGGACTTATTGGCCGCCTGGAAGACGAGCCGCTCCGCGACAAGCTACTCCAACGCTATCTGGATACGCAAGAGGAGCAGGAACACCTGATCCTAATCCAAGCCTTGGGCCACGGGTTGGAGCCGAAGGAAGCGCGGTTGTTCGAAGCACAAATGCTGGCCACGCAAAGTCCAAAGATCCGAGGGGGAATTTCCGGGGTGCTGGTGGAAAACATGGATCAGCCCGCCATAAAATCATGGCTGATCGACCATTACCAGCAACTTGGTTCGTCGGCAAAAGAACGCGTATTCATGTCCTGCCTGGATGAACCCCCCAACGATGATATTGCTCTGGCGTGCCGGCTTCTCTCCGAAGGACTCTATATTCCCGCCGATGAGTTTCTGGAAGATCTGGCGGAAGAGCTTCTCGACCCAACGGACGTACCGGAAGCCGAGCTGCTTCGGCTTGAACAAGCACTGCTGGCCCAGCCCGAACAGGCCGTACGCTGGCGGGCCGCAAAGGAAGTCGCCGTGCGCGAGCACAATCAAGAAATGGCCATCCAGGCAGAGATGGCACCCATTGCCCGGGAGTTCAAGGAGACGACAAAGGTCCTGCTGGAAAAACATGGAATGCCCGAAGACGATCAAAAAGAGCTCATGAAAAAGATCGGGAGCGCACTGTCTCCCGTGGCTGGCGAAAATATGGAACAGGAGGAATGAGCGATGCGGGGGATGGCAAAATGCGTGGCGGCGATGGGGCTTGTGCTACTGGGCGGATGCGCCACCACCGAGAAGTCCAGGATTGCCGCCGGACATCCTGCCCCGGAGTTTCGGGAAGCCTATGAAGTGTATCCCGGTGTTGCCGGCAACGGGGTTTCCAAGCACCTTGTCCGTAGCCATACCACCGCCATTCTGGTTCGTCCCGGCAGCAGTGCTGTTGCGCTGTGCAGCCGGGGAGGGGGTCAAATCTGGGATTGGATGCGCCGGTTCGAAACGCGGTTTGTTCGCTTCCCGATTCTCAACCATGCTTCGATTCCCGAACTCTCCCCTAACACGAACGGGATGGATCTGGTGGCATGGGAGGAATACCTTGGCCAGCTGACCGGGAATCCGCCCTCGTCCGCTAAGATTGATTTCCTGATGGACGGAGAGCCGTTCTACGCAGCGCTTATCGAGTCGATCGACAACGCCCGCACCAGCATTGATATACAAACCTACCTGTTTGACAACGACGACGTGGCCCGCGGCATAGCCGACCGCCTGCGGGCGCGATCCAACGAGATCGAAGTGCGGGTGATGTACGACGGGCTCGGCACCTATCTATCGCATTCGGCCACGGCTCCTTCCCAGCCGGAAGAGAGCGAATTCATTGAGAACATCCCGCGCTATCTTTGCGAAGGATCCAACATACAGCTCCGGGTTATTCCCAACATCTGGCTGTCGGGCAACCATGTTAAGAGTATGATCTTCGACCGGCAGGTCGCCTTTGTCGGCGGAATGAATATTGGCCGGGAATACCGGCACGACTGGCACGACATGATGCTCCGGATCGAAGGCCCGGCGGTCGGCATGCTTTCGGAAAACTACAATGCAACCTGGCGCCACAGTGGCTGGGGGGGCGATTTTGCCATGCTGCTTCCGGAGCCGACCTGCCCGGTTCAGCCCGAGATTGCGGGAGGGGTACCGGTGCGGTTTCTGCAGACCCTGCCCACTACCGCGCAGATCTACAAGGCCCAGCTCGAAGCCATCCGCCGCGCCCACTCCTACATCTATATCGAAAACTGCTATTTTTCCGATGACCGGATTTTGTATGAACTGTGCCGCGCCCGCAAGCGGGGCGTGGATGTGCGCGTGATCCTGCCCAACGTGGTAAACCACAAGATCATGGAGCGCAGCAACCGGGTGGCCATCAACGTCCTGCTGAAGCATGGGGCACGGGTGTACGCCTATCCGGGTATGCTGCACATCAAAGCTGCAGTGTACGACGGATGGATCTGCGTCGGTACGGCAAACTTTGACAAGCTCAGCCTGCAGATCATCCGAGAGCTCAACCTCGCCACCTCCCACCCCGAAACCGTGAAACAGCTATGCGAATCACTGTTTGAACCGGATTTCCGAAAAAGTACGGAAATCACCGAACCCTTGCCCTTAACCCTCACGGACCACCTCATCGAACTCGTTGCCGACGAAACCTGACACGGAGAGACAAATGGATATGCACCCCTACCAAACACCGCCGCGCTGGTGGTCGCCGATGCTGAGTCCGGGTTGGTTCCGGTTTTGGAGATTTATGCGCAAACGGATCAGGGTGAAGCATCACCGCCTGATGGACATCGAGATCCAGGGGTTGGAAAATCTGGAACAGTGCATGGAGCAGGGGCACGGCGTGCTCATTACCCCGAACCATTCCTGCCATGCCGATCCGAGCACGCTCTATTGGGTGGCCGAGCAGCTTCGCACCCCGTTCTATTTCATGGCCGCCTGGCAGGTTTTCCAGCGGGCCAGCCGGACCCGGCTTCTCATTCTGCGCCACCACGGATGCTTCAGCGTGGACCGGGAGGGAACGGATGTCCGGGCATTGCGTCAGGCCGTGGACATCCTCCAGCACAAATCCCACCCCCTGGTGATTTTTCCCGAAGGGGAAATCTACCACATCAACAAGCGGGTTACCCCTTTCCGCGACGGACCGGCGGCGATTGCACTGACGGCATGCAAACATACTGACCGCCCTGTTTCCATTGTACCCTGCGGTGTTCGATACCAATACACCACGAGCCCAATGGGGGAGCTGCTCGAACTGATGGATCGGCTGGAGGAGCAGATTCTATGGCGCCCCAAGCGCAACCTCATTCTGCGAAAAAGGATCTATCAATTTGCCGAAGCCATCCTCGGCCTCAAGGAGACGGAATATCTGGGGCAGGCACAGACCGGAACCCTGCCGGAGCGTATTCGTGCACTGGCGGAATACATCCTCCAAAGGATGGAAAACAGATATGGAATCGACGACCGCTCCCCCAGCTTGCCGGAGCGCGTGAAAGCCTGCCGCCGCCACGCCATCCAGTTGACCGAAAACGCCGATCTTTCAGAACAGGAACATGCCGCTGCGAAAATCGATCTCGACGATCTATTTATCGTCACGCAGCTGTTCAGCTATCCGGGAACGTATGTCTCGGCCAAGCCGACCATCGAGGAGATGGCCGAGGTGCTGGATAAGTTTGAGGAGGATGTCTTGAGGGAGCCAACGGCCTCCATCCGCGCCACGCGGCGGGCGGTGGTTTCACTCGGAAAACCCATTTTGGTCGAGCCGGGGAAGGGGGGCAAAAGCCAAATCCATACGCTGACCGAAAACCTGGAAAAGGAAGTGCAGGCGTTGCTCGATAACATTCAGATGAAGTGAGGTGCTTATCATGAAACCGTCAAACCCGGAACATTCATTCGCATGGCTCAACGCCACACAGTTTTTTGGCGCACTCAACGATAATGTTTTTAAACTGTTGATCATCTTCTTTCTAGTTGATCACCTAGGTATGGATCGCACGTCCACCATCGGACTTGCGGCCATCGTTTTTGTGATTCCCTTCCTGCTGTTTTCCCACGCCGCAGGCATTCTGGCTGATCGTTACAGCAAGCAGGTCGTTATCTTCTACGCAAAGTGCATGGAAACCGCCTTGATGGGACTGGGCCTGATGGGCATCCTGATCGGCAGTCCCTTCATGCTCTATGCCTTGCTTTTTCTCATGTGCATGCAAAGCGCCTTTTTCGGCCCCTCGAAATTCGGGATCATTCCGGAGCTGGTGAAACAGGATGAGCTGTCGCGGGCAAACAGTTTCATGGTTGGGCTGACCTATCTGGCAATCATTGTCGGAACGGTTGTCCCAACGTTGTTCCTGGTCACGATTTTTCGCGACTCGTATATCGGGCTGGCGATGGTTTGCGTGGGGATCTCCACAATGGGCCTTCTATCCAGCACGCGGATAGAGGAGACGGCCCCGGTTGGATCGACCCAGCAAAAGTTCACGCTGTTTTTCGCGAGGGATATTTTCAAGACCTTGTTCGGGCTCAGGAAAGACCGCTACCTTTTCATCACCCTCATCAGCGTGGCCTACTTCCTGTTCCTCGGCGCATTCATCCAGCAAAACCTGCTCCTGCTCGGACCCGAAGCCCTGGACTGGGACACCCGGACCAGCGGCTATCTTTTCCCCATGGCCGCCATCGGGATCGCAATAGGCGCCCTACTCGCCGGGAAACTTTCCGGACGCAGCATCGAATTTGGGCTGGTTCCCGTTGGAGCGGCAGGTCTTGCCCTCGCCTGCCTGCTATTGGGCTTTGCGAACTCTCTGCCAGCCATCCTTTCACTTGTCTTTTTAATCGGGATCAGTGCCGGCCTTTTCGTGGTCCCGCTTCAGGCCTTTATTCAGCAAAAGAGTCCGCGCGAGCGGCTGGGCGAAATCCTGGCCTGCATGAACTTCCTGAACTTTCTCGGAGTAGCCGTCGCGGCGCTCATGTTCCTCCTGTTTACCAAGGGCTTCGGAATGTC
>JAUXGY010000275.1 GCA_030621805.1 Kiritimatiellales bacterium
TCCCACGGAGAGAATGCCAACTTTTACGCCGGTAAGTTCTTCGAGGTATTCGATATATTTCTGCGCCTGCTCCGGGAGTTCGTCCCATGTGGTGCATTCGGTGGTTGGAGTGTTCCAGCCCTTAAACTCTTCGTAGATCGGGGTACAGCGTTCCAGTTTCCGAATACTGGCCGGAACGGTATCGATCCGTTCTCCGTCGCATTCGTAGGCGACGCAGACCTGGATGGTTTCAACCGCGTCGAGTACGTCGAGTTTCATGAGGGCCCATTGGTTAATGCCGCCAATCATGGCGGAGTAGCGGGCAACCACACCGTCGAACCAGCCGCAACGGCGCGGACGTCCGGTGGTGGCACCGAATTCGTGGCCGACGGTGGCGATGTGCTCACCCATTTCATCGAGCAACTCGGTTGGGAAGGGGCCACCACCCACGCGGGTGGTGTAGGCCTTCACAATGCCGACGACGCGGTCAATGGCATTCGGCGGAATGCCGGAGCCTGATGGTGCGCCACCCGCGCCGGTGTTGGACGAAGTGACGAAGGGGTAGGTTCCAAAGTCGACGTCGAGCATCACGCCCTGTGCGCCTTCAAAGAGAATGTCGTCGTTGCTCTGGACGGCTTTGTGGAGCAGGGGAATGGTGTCGCAGATGAACGGGCGCAGATAGTCGGCGGCCTCCTTGACCTGAACGAGCATCTCGTCAATATCGAGTGGGCTTGCGCCCATGGCAGCGATGACTTTGTTTTTGGTTTCGGCCTGGGTTTTTACGAGGTCGAGAAAGTCGTTTTCGAGGATATCTCCGAGGCGCAGGCCGATCCTGTCCGCTTTATCCATATAGGCCGGGCCAATGCCGCGCTTGGTGGTGCCGATCTTCTTGTCGTCCCCGAGCGACCCTTCTTTCGCTCCGTCGAGTTCTTTGTGGTATTGCAGAACCATGTGGGCGCGGTCGGAGATAAATAGGCGATTATCGAGGCAGATTCCGCGCTCGATGAGTGCTTTGAGCTCGACCATCAGGCCGATAATATCGACCACTAGGCCGTTGCCGATCACGCACTTGCATTCCTCGCGCAGGATACCCGATGGGGTGAGGTGAAGCACATATTTTTGGTCGCCGACCTCCACGGTATGGCCGGCATTGTTACCGCCTTGGTAGCGCACCACCCAGTCCGCGTTGGCGGTGAGTACATCGATAATCTTGCCTTTGCCTTCGTCGCCCCACTGCGACCCGATCAATACTGTTCTAGACATGGTTTGAATCCTGCGTTTAGCGTTTAATTCATAAAACAAAAAAAGCCCGTTTTCATAAGGGGGCTTATGAAGATGGGAACCTAAGGAAACGCCCTTGCCCCGTCAAGACTTCGCGAAGCCAACCTCTGCGGGTTGCAAAGCCTTGGGCGGCGGCGTAGTGTGTTTCGGTAATGAAGATTTCGACCCATGCCGACCAGAGCGAGAAGCTCGTGGGTATCCGCGCTGAGGATATCCACAAGTGGATCGACGGTTTTTTCGATGCGGAGAGCTTTGGCCATTTTCTCAAGACGGGAAGCCGCCGGGGTTTCAATCCGTACAACCACCGGAAATACCGCCACTGCGTCGAGGCGCTGGAGGATGCCTACACGGAGTTTGCAGACCAATATACCCGCGAGCAGATCAAGGCCGTTTTCGAGTGCCACATTCGCGACGACTATGACGGTTTCATTCCGCTTCAGGACGATTTTGAGAACGGAACCTTTGTGGAGAAATACCACGAAAATGACGACAACGGGGAGCTGGAGAATATTCTGAGCGAGGCGGAGCTGTCGGAATACTTCAAAGGAAAAACCTCATCAAACAAGCGGACGGATCCGCTCCGGCTATCGGCCTCATTCCACTGGCGCATTGTCTGGCCCACCGTCATTGCGGCGGTTCTCTTCGCTGCGTCGGCATTCACGATTATTGTTCCGATTTTCCGCAGCAACATGATGGAGCAGAAGAAGGAGATGATCAAAGAGCTCACCTCCACTGCCGCCAGCGCGATCGAGTTCTACATCCGCCAGGAGCAGTCCGGTCAGATGCTGCCCGAAGAAGCCCGGCGCCGGGCGGCGGCCGAGATTGCCGAACTGCGCTACGGCGTGGGCCGCAAGGACTATTTCTGGATCACCGATATGCACCCGCGCATGGTCATGCACCCCTACCGCCCCGAACTCGTTGGCCGCGACCTGACCAACTACACCGACCGTGAGGACAAGAGCGGCAAGAAGCTATTCGTGGAGTTTGTCGCGCTGGTCGAAGCGAAGGGAGAGGGCTACCTCGAATATATGTGGCAGTGGATGGATGATGCGTCGCGCGCCGAACCCAAGCTCTCGTATGTGCGTGCCGTGCCGGAGTGGGGCTGGGTGATCGGCACCGGAATATACATTCACGACATTGAAGAGGAGATCAACCGCCTTTCGCGCAACCTGCTCTTTGCCGATGGAATATTAGCCGTCGTGCTGTTGGGGCTGATGGCCAGTGTGCTCTTCCAAAGCCGGCACATCGAGATCGACCGCAAGCGTGCTGAAACCGGCCTGCGCGAGGCGAAGGACCGCTACCGCGCGTTGGTTGAAGGCTCCAACGAAGGCTATGTGCTGGAGATCGGCGGGGAGACGGTATATTCCAACCACACTCTGCGCCGTATGACCGGCTACGGCGAGGCCGAACTCGTCAGCATGAAAATCTGGGAGCTACTCGATGCGGGTTGCGAAGCCAATGTGTACGCCAAGGAACACTTGGAAAACATATATGCCCACAACGCACCCTCCGCCGAATTCGAAGCGCGGCTGATCACCAAACAGGGCGATCCGCTCGACGTACTCGTTACCACATCGCGCATCTTCTTTTCCGAGAAAAACGGGCACGTGATCTCGTTCGCGGAAATTAGCCGAGGCCATCAGCATACGCTGAAGGCCTTCTACCGTCCCGCTGCGATTTCTGAGCTCCCGGAGACCGACCTGCAGCAGCAAATTGACCAGAGCACGACGGCGGGGCAGGTGATCCTTGCCCTCAAACACCTTCCCGAGATCGTGCGTTCAAAGATCGACCAAGGCATCCGCCCCGGCATCCTGCGCAACACCATCGGCACTGCGTACGATGCCGCCATTCAGCGCTTCATTGCCCAAGGATTGGAAGCGCTGGATACGCCGCCCGTCCCCTTTGCCTTTCTCTCGCTCGGCAGCAACGCGCGCCATGAAATGACCATGTTTTCCGATCAGGATAATGCACTCATCTTTGCCGATGTGGATATTGATCACCTCGTCGAACAGCGCCGCGTATTCCTCACGCTCGCCGACGATGTCTGTGCAAAATTAAAGCAGGCCGGTTATCCCTACTGTCCCGGCGGCATCATGGCCGCCAACCCCAAGTGGTGCCTCTCCATCTCCGAATGGAAAGGAAAATTCTCCAAATGGATGCTCGAAGCCACCCCCGAATCGATTCTTGAGGTCAACGTCTTCTTCGACATCCGCTGTGTTCATGGCGACGATAAACTCGTG
>JAUXGY010000257.1 GCA_030621805.1 Kiritimatiellales bacterium
GAACGGATCTTCAATCAGGTTCCCTCCGAGTGGAAAGCAGCCTACGAAGCCGGGCTGTTTACCGAATTCATGGAGCAGCGCGCGCCGGGCCATACCGCGCTGGACGGACTGATCTACACCACCGGGATGCTTGACCTGAAAAACCGGATCAAGAATCGCATTGCTCGTCTCGACTACCTCAACGACCCCGAAGCCGCCGACCGCGCCGAGCAGTTGAAGGCCATGGATATTTCCTGCGATGCCGTCATTATCTTCGCCCAGCGCCACGCGGAACTGGCCGAATCTATGGCCGAACAAGAAACCAATCCCGAACGAAAGGCTGAACTGAATCATATTGCCTCCGTCTGCCGGCATGTACCGGCCAACGCCCCGCGCACGTTTCACGAAGCCATTCAAATGTATTGGTTTGTCCACCTTGGAACCGTCACTGAACTCAACGGTTGGGATTCCATGTCGCCAGGCCATCTCGACCACCATCTCAATCCCTTCTATGAAACCGAGCTGGCGAACGGAACCCTCGACCGCGACCAAGCCAAGGAACTCATCAGCTGCCTCTGGATCAAGGCCAACAACCAAACCGCCCCGCCCAAAGTCGGGGTCACCGCCCGCGAGAGTGGAACCTATAACGACTTTAGCCAAGTCAACCTCGGTGGTGTGGATGTTGACGGAAACGATGCCTCAAATGAAGTGTCATACATTGTATTGGAAGCCGCGGATGAGCTACGCCTGCTTCAGCCCCAGCCGAGCGTTCATATCAGTAGCAAAACCCCGAATCATTTTCTGCAAGCCGCTAGCAAGGTCATCCGCAATGGCCTCGGCTACCCGTCCGTATTCAACACCGATATGGTTATCGAAGAGATGCTCCGCTCGGGAAAAACACTCGCGGATGCCCGGGAAGGCGGCACCAGCGGGTGCATTGAGACCGGAGCCTTCGGCAAAGAGGCCTACGTCCTGACCGGCTACCTAAACGTCCCGAAAATCCTCGAAGTCACGCTGAACAATGGAACCGACCCGCTCACCGGAAAAAAAGTCGGCCTTGAAACCGGCGATCCACGGTCCTTTAAATCGTTCAACGATCTCTATACCGCCTTCACGAAGCAGCTTGAATATGTCGTGGAACTCAAGATCCGGACGAACAACTATATCGAGCGCATGTATGCGAAATATTCCCCCGCCCCCTTCCTTTCGGTGGTCATTCACGACTGCATTGAGAATGGCAAGGACTACTACAACGGCGGCCCACGCTACAACACCACCTATATTCAGTGCTGTGGCCTCGGCACCGCCACCGACAGCCTTTCCGCCATCAAGACCCACGTCTTCGACGAGCGCAGCCTATCGATGGACCGCCTATTGGAGACGCTCGCCAAAAACTTTGAGGGCGAGGAGGCGATGCGACTCAAGCTATGGAACCGCACCCCGTTCTTCGGCAACGACGATGACCGCGCGGACGATATCGCATGCAAAATCTACAAAACTCTGTTTGAGACCATTGACGGAAAACCAAATACCAAGGGCACCGTTTACCACCTCAACATGCTCTCCACCACCTGCCACATCTACTTCGGAAAAATGCTGGGGGCCACTCCGAATGGGCGCGAGGCATTACGCCCGGAATCCGACGGCACTTCGCCCTCGCACGGGGCCGACCGCAAGGGACCGACCGCGGTCGTGAAATCGCTCAGCAAGTTGGATCAGCGAAAATCCGGCGGCACCCTACTCAATCAACGCTTCCTGCCCGACGTGCTTGCCAGCGAGCAGGATCTTAAAAAACTCGGCCAGCTAATGCGGACCTACTTCAACCTCGGTGGCCACCACATCCAGTTTAATGTCGTCGATACCGACACCCTGCGCAAAGCGCAGGAAAAACCCGAGGAATACCGCAACCTTCTCGTTCGCGTCGCCGGGTACAGCGACTACTTCACCGACCTCGACCCAGACCATCAGGAAGAGATCATCCAGCGCACCGCACAGCAATCCACCTAATAGAATGAAAATACTATCCCTATGCTTTGCTCTCGCTTTAGCCACAACAGCGCAACCGAATAAGCGCGATGCATTTTACTGGAATGCTCAGATCGGAAAAGGTGTTAATCTTGGAAACGCGCTTGAAGCACCAGAGGAAGGAAGCTGGGGTATTCGGCTGAAAGAAACATATTTTGATCGAATCGCGGAAGCAGGATTCGACTCTGTACGCATTCCCGTCCGCTGGTCGGCCCATGCCGATACGACCCGCCCCTACACCATCGATCATGAATTTATGAAACGGGTCGACTGGGCCGTCGAACAGGCCTTATCGCGCAACCTCGTGGTTGTGCTGAACATGCACCACTATGATGAGATTTATGCATCCCCAGAGGAACATAAGGAGCGCTTTCTTTCCCTATGGAAACAACTTTCCGAGCATTACCAGGATCACCCCGGCGAACTGTGCTTCGAAATCCTTAACGAACCGTGCAAAAACCTCACGAACGAGCTTTGGAACGACTTTGTCATCGAGGCACTTCGCCTTATTCGAAAAACGAATCCAACGCGCGCCGTTGTGATTGGCCCGGCGCACTGGAACAATATCTCACATCTGGAAAGCCTTGAACTACCGCCCGACGATTCAAATATCATCGTGACCTTCCACAATTACCGCCCCTTTAAATTCACTCATCAAGGCGCAAGCTGGGCGGGAGAACAGAGCAAGGAATGGGTGGGAACCACATGGTCCGGCACCAACGAGCAGAAACAATTCATTCTAGCTGATCTCGACAAGGCCGCAGCCTGGGCCAAGGCAAATAACCGCCCGCTCTACATGGGTGAATTCGGAGCCTACCACAAGGCCGACGACGCATCGCGAGCCGCCTGGACATCGTTCATGCGATCCGAGGCCGAAAAGCGGTGCTTCTCATGGGCCTACTGGGAGTTCTGCGCTGGGTTTGGCCTGTATGATCCTGCGAACAACAGCTGGCGAGCCGCCCTATTGGACGCTCTCATTCCCTCCAGGAAATCTGAATCGATACGGATCCTAAGTTATAATATTCACCACGGGGCAGGAATGGACGGGAAGCTTGATCTTGAACGGATTGCGCGGATTATTACATCTGTCAATCCAGACATCGTATCGTTGCAGGAAGTCGATAATCAGACCGGTCGCAGCAGAGGCGTCGACCAGGCCAAGGAACTCGCTCGCCTCACGGGCATGAAGTACGCGTATGGGCCGGCGATGGATTTTTCCGGCGGCAAATATGGCAATGCAATTTTAACCAAATTCATCGTCGTGGAATCAAAAACCATCCCTCTCCCGGGAGAACCCCGCTCCGCCTTATGCGTAACCCTCAAGACTTCCAGAAAGAATGTTCCTCCCGTTGAGTTCCTCTTCATTGCAACCCATCTCGACACCGCAAAAGTGCCGCGAATCGCTTCCGTTCCCCTGATCGAAAACCTGTTCGGTTCAACCCCGGATCTGCCTGCGATTATCGCGGGGGATTTTAATGCGATCCCGAACAGCCCCACCATGGAGGCGTTCGGAAAAACGTGGAAGAACGCGACGAACCAGAAGAACCTTTTCACGGTTCCCGTAGCGAACCCTTCCGAACAGATTGACTATGTTCTCTGCCGCCCCGCCGGGAAGTGGAAAGCTATTTCCGCCAAGGTACTGGATGAAGCCATCGCCTCCGACCACCGCCCGATTCTGGCCGAGCTGGAGTTTATACCTGCCGCCGAAAAACGGTTCTAAGAATCGCCGCTACATTCCGTCCTTTTCCAACAGCAGGTCATA
>JAUXGY010000133.1 GCA_030621805.1 Kiritimatiellales bacterium
TCGAACGCCATGGCGGTGGTGGCTTCCGTGGCTCCGGAAAAAGAAATTATCTTTGTTCCAGACACACATCTAGGGCATTACATTCAAGGCGAACTAGGTCGGGAAATGATTATTTGGGATGGGTATTGCCCAACGCATTCGCGCATTCGCGATGTGGATATTTTTCGCGAGAAAGAGGAACATCCGAACGCGGTCGTGATGGCACATCCGGAGTGTCCTCAGAATATTCGTGATCTTGCCGATGAGCTACTCTCTACAGGGCAGATGTGTACTCTGGCGAAGGAATCAGATGCCACGGAGTTTATTGTCGCCACGGAGATGGGGTTGCTCTATCGCCTGCGAAATGAAAACCCGGGAAAGAAATTCTATTCGGTGAGTGATCGGGCGGTCTGTCCGAACATGAAGAAAATTGATTTAGAAAAGGTGCTGTGGTCACTTGAGGATATGCAGCATCGAGTCGTGGTGCCGGAGCCCATCTGCTCGCAGGCCCGTAAATCTATTGAAGCAATGCTAACCATTAAATAGACAGGGGAAAGAAATGGTCTATCTTGACAATAATGCCACCACGGCTGTGGCACCTGAAGTGCTGGAGGCCATGATTCCTTTTTTTAAAACCCAATGGGGAAATCCGTCGAGTCTGCATACGTTCGGTAGCAGCACGAAACGATCCATCGATGACGCCCGGGAAAAAGTGGCGCTATTCCTTGGTGCGTCCGATCCGAGTGAAATTATTTTTACCTCCGGTGGATCCGAAAGCAACACCCTGGCGCTCCTTGGAGCAGTTTCTGCCATGCAGGGAACCCCTCATGTGATGATCTCGCAAGTGGAGCACTCGGCCGTTCTTGGCCCTTGCGCCAAGCTGGAGAATGATGGCCTCCACGTCGGTCGAATAGCTGTGGATGGGCTGGGGCATTTGGATTTGGATGCGCTAAAAGCCGAGTTGGCAGAATACGCTGGGCCGGCCTTGGCCTCGTTCATGTGGGCTAACAATGAAACGGGAGTGATTTTCCCGATGGCTGAGCTGACCGGAATAGTTCACGAGGCGGATGGTGTTTTCCATACCGACGCCATTCAGGCCGCCGGAAAAATTCCGGTTAATGTGCAGGATATTCCTGTGGATATGCTTTCTCTTTCGGGGCACAAGTTATATGCCCCAAAGGGTGTTGGTGCTCTATATGTGCGCCGAGGAACTCGATTGAATCCGTTGATCCTTGGCGGGCAGCAGGAGCGAGGTCGCCGCGCCGGAACGGAAAATGTGCCCTATATCGTTGGGCTGGGAAAGGCTTGCGAGCTTGCCCTTGACCGGATGGCGCAGGATGCCAAGCGCGAGGACAGCCTGCGTGATCGTTTGGAAAAAGGGATTCTGTCGACCTGCAAGGGAGCCGTGGTGAATGGTGATCCGGACAGCCGGTTGCCGAACACCACCAACATTGGCTTTGAACAACTGGAGGGCGAGGCCATTCTCCTCGCGCTCGATGACGCCGGCATTTGCGCCTCCGCAGGATCGGCCTGCCAATCGGGATCGATCGATGTTTCGCATGTCTTGAAAGCGATGAATCTTTCGTGTTCAAGGATGCAGGGTGCCGTTCGACTTAGCGTTGGGCGCTACACGACCGATGCGGATATCGACTACGCGCTGGAGCAACTCCCCATTATTATTGATCGCCAGAGGGAACTTTCTCCGCGGGTAAAAGAATAGCACAAAAGGGCATTGTCATGCTTTCGGGGTTAGCTTTTCGGGCGGTGATCGATCACGCGCTGAGCCTTTCCGATGAAGCGCTCCAGCGAATTCGGCGAAACCAGTTCAATGTTCATGCGAAGGCCGGTGACCCCTTGGATGGTACGGAGTATTCTATCTTTCAGCCCTTGCATCTCCTTCATGCTGGAACTGAAGGAATCCTCCATTATTTCAACCTTTACCGTTACCTCGTCCCTGCGGTCGGGCCGGTCAACTTCGATGAGATAGTGCGGGGCGGTGCCTTCGACGCGTAGCAAGGCCTGTTCGATTTGCGAAGGATAGACGTTGACGCCCTTGATGATCAGCATGTCGTCGGAGCGTCCGGTCACGCGGCTCATGCGGACGGTGGTGCGGCCGCAGGCGCAGGGTTCTGGATTGAGCGAGGCAATGTCGCGCGTGCGGTAGCGGATGATCGGCATGGCCTCCTTGCAGAGCGAGGTGAAGACCAGCTCGCCTTCTTCACCAGGGGCGACGGGTTCGAGGGTGTCGGGATTGATGCACTCCACGATGAATGCATCCTCGGAAATATGCATACCGTCGCGTACGGCGCACTCCCCGCTGACACCGGGGCCTATCACCTCGCTCAGGCCATAGTTGTTGAAGCAGAGGATGCCCATCTCATCCTCGATGCGGGTGCGCATGTCTTCCGTCCATGGCTCACCGCCAAAGTGGGCATACTTGAGATTCAGGGCGTTGCGCGGAATATCGTTCTGGAGGATGAATTCGGAGATCGTAAGCGCATAGCTCGGGGTGCAAACCAGCGCATCGACCTGCATATCCATCATCAGCATAATCTGCTTTGGGGTGTTCCCCGCCGCCGCCGGAATGATCCCGGCGCCGACGCGCTCCACGCCATAGTGTAGGCCAAAGCCGCCGGTAAAGAGCCCGTAGCCAAAGGCAATCTGCACGGTGTGTTCTGGCAGCAGCCCGCCGCCGGTGAGGAAGCGCGCGCAGAGGTTGGCCCAGTTTTTCAGGTCGTTATGGGTGTAGGCCACCATCGTGGGAGTTCCGGTGGTACCGGACGAGCCGTGGTAACGGGCCACTTCGGAGCGATCTACCGCCAGCATGCGAAGCGGGTACTGCTCACGCAGGTCGGCCTTAGTGGTAAAGGGAAGCCGTTGCAGATCATCCAGCGATTGGATCTTTTCTGGGGTGATCCCGGTTTTAGAAAAGGCCTCTTTATAGAAGGGAACCTGCTGAACGCGCTCGACGGTTTCTTTCAGCCTCGCGCCCTGCAAAGCCCCCAGCTCGTGATGTGTTAGCGATTCTTCCTTGTCCCAGATTCGGTTTTCTACAACAAATTTACTCATATCAAATTAACCTTTTACAACGACAGAGACCCATAGAATAATTTTAAACACGCGCTGCGCTCAAGGCTACTAGATCACAAAACTTCGTGCTCTTCGTGTCTTAGTGGGTTTTTTTACCCTTCTGCTCGTTGGTAGAGCTCGACGCTTCCGAGAATGTTTAGGTGGGCGTTTTGCAGGGCGGCGACGGCTTTGTCCATATCGTCGAAACGAAAGAGTAGGACGGCGTTTTCCCCGCTTTTGATGGTGAAGGCATACATGTATTCAACGCCGATGCCGGAGTTCTCTTCAATTCTGAGGATCTCGCTGAGTCCGCCGGGCTGGTCGCTGACTTCGATGGCGATGACGTCGGTCAGTTTGGCGACAAATCCTTTTTCCTCCAGCAACGTCTTGGCGTGGTTGTGCTCCTTGACGATCAGGCGCAGGATACCGAACTGCTCGGTGTCAGCCAGCGAGAGGGTGATAATGTTGATGCCGTTCTCGGCCAGCACCGCACAAAGCTCACGCAGGCGGCCATGTTTGTTTTCCAAGAATACAGATAACTGCTTTAGTTTCATGCTACAGCTCCTTTTATTGAACCGCGAATGGACACTAATAAACGCGAATTAAGTTAGTTTCCATGTGCGGGAATTATTCTGTCCTTAATCATTCTGTCGATTGTCAATCACTCTCTTGGCCTTGCCCATCGAGCGCTCGATGGTGTTGGGCTCGACGAGGGTGAGCTTCACGCGGATGCCGAGGATATGCGCGATGGCGTCGGAGAGCTGCTTATGCACGGCTTCGATGCCTCGGACGGTATCGCTGAATGTTGCGGCGGTGACTTCCACCTGAACCTCCATCTGATCCATTCCGCCGGAGCGGCTGAGGAGGATTTGGTAGTGGGGCAGGGTTTCCTCGACCCGGAGCAATGCGGCTTCGATCTGCGACGGGAAAACATTCACGCCGCGAATGATGAACATGTCGTCGCTTCTGCGCGCAATGCGGTTGATGCGCCGGATGGTGCGGCCGCATTCGCACTTTTCGGCAATGATGCTGGTGATGTCGTGGGTGCGGTAGCGCATAACGGGCATCGCCTTCTTGCTGAGTGTGGTAATGATCAATTCACCTTCCTCGCCATCGGGCATGGTTTCGTCGGTAACGGGATCGACAATCTCGATCATGAAATGGTCCTCGAAGATATGCAGGCCTTGTTGTTTTTCGCAGGCCATGCCGACGCCGGGGCCAATGATTTCGGAGAGGCCATAAATATCGAAGGCTTTGATGCCGGTCTTGCCTTCGATGTATTTGCGCATCTCATCCGTCCACGGTTCCGCACCGAATACGCCGACGCGCAGGGGGATTTCATCCCAGTCGATGCCCATCTCTTCGGCATACTCGATGAGGTGCAGAAAATAACTTGGTGTGGCGCAAATGGCCGTGGTGCCGAAGTCGCGCATCACCATGATCTGCCGCTCGGAGTTGCCACCGGAGATGGGGATAACGGTCGCGCCGAGGGCCTCCGCTCCATAGTGGGCACCGAGGCCGCCAGTGAAAAGGCCGTAGCCGTAGGCGTTCTGGATAATGTCGCCGGAATGGAGTCCGGCACAGGCAAATGTACGCACCATGACCTCGTTCCAGACTTCGATGTCCTCCTTCGTGTAAGCCACCACGATCGGCTTGCCGGTGGTGCCCGAAGAAGCATGCAGACGAACAACTTCATTCATTGGAACAGCAAATAGACCATAGGGATAGGTGTCGCGCAGATCGGTCTTTTGGGTGAAGGGAAGTTTACGGATATCCTCCAGAGTTTGGATGTCCTCTGGTTTAACGCCGCTTGCATCCATCCGCTCCTGAAAGAGGGTCTGGTTTTCATAGGCGTGTTTCGTAATGGCGCGGAGGCGCTGGAGTTGCAAGGTGCGGAGCTGTTCCTCGCGCATATAGTCGGGGGCTGAAGCGGGGTGCATCAGACTTTCCCGATCGTTCCATTGTGCGTGCATAGTTGGACCTTTCCTTAGGAGTTTAAAGAGGATTTTTTTTTATGCTAGGTGGGAGATGGCGAGTACGGGGCAGTTTTTTTCGGCCGCAAGGGCACTCGCCTGTAATGCTTCGGGAACGGGGTCAATTTTTACTTTCGAGGTTTGGTCTGGGAATTCAAAAACTTCTGGGGCAATTCCTTGGCAGGCCTCGCAACCAATGCATAGATTCTGGTCTACAGTGAATTTCATTCTTACTCCTTATTTGATCGGCGAGCACATTAAACCATTCACACAAACAGGGTCAATCTTTCCTCATTCATAAGCAGGACATTCCCCATTTTTTCAGCCAAATTCTGGCAGTAGGTTTTGCGGGTCGATTTTAGGGGGCGGTTTTACTTTTTTTGGGCTGATTCTCGACAACAATGCCCCGACACCGCCGGCCAAAGCGTAGTAACAAAACTCGGTTACCCCGTAGAAGCGTTTCGATGCGGCGATGATATGTCCCGCAAGGATTTCAAGCCTCATCCCTTGGCCGAGGCGAACGCTCAAAAAATAGAGGGCGACCAACAGGATACCCATCCTGTTTTTGAGTCGCTGCCAGTCGAGCAGGCGGATGTCTTCGAAATTGTAACTTTGCTTCATGAAGCGAATGGCCTTCTCAACCAGCCAGCGCGAGATATAGGCCTCCACGATGCGCCATATCGACTTCCGACTACCCTTTACCTCCACATTGGTCAACAGCATCAGGGGTTTCTTGCCGAAGCCTCTGACAACGACAAGCGACATCTGTTCGTCGCGTCCGGGGAGCTTCACTCTGCCGTGCACCAAACTCCAGATGATAGACCTTCTCCCCCTTGCGGGTCTCCTTCACGATGGTTTCGGCGTATTTCATTTTGCA
>JAUXGY010000124.1 GCA_030621805.1 Kiritimatiellales bacterium
CTTAGCTGGGCATGGGTGATGCCGGTATAGTTTTCAATAAATCCGCTGATGCGGAATCCAGGATTCATTAATTCCTGAAAGCGCCCGGTTACGATCCCCTGCTCCATGCGCACCGCACCGATCTCGATGGCACGATCGCCCTGGTTCGGGGAAAGCCCGGTGGTCTCGAAGTCGAGCACCACCACGGTATCGGCAAGTTCCAATGGTTCTTTTTCAGGCATTTTTTATGAATGAGTGATCTTGGGTCGATTTTGAAATCAACCTATTTCCTGTAATTAAATCCCTTTCACCGCAGCAACCATTTCAGCCACAAACGCCGCCGCATCGGCACGGCCCTGGGGCGTATGTGGACTGTTGTGAAATTTTTGCACAATCGCACTGCCGACGACGACGGCATCCGAAAGCTGCGCCGCATCGCGCGCCTGCTCTGGGGTTCCGATGCCAAAGCCGAGCGCCACCGGATAGTTGGTTTTTTCCTTAATCCGCTCCACCAGCGCACCGGCCCCTTCGGCCAGCTTGTCCTGCACGCCGGTGACGCCTTCACGCGAGACGCAGTAGACGAACCCGCTTGCACGCTTTACTATTTTTTCGATCCGTGCGTCCGGCGTCGTTGGAGTCACCAGCTGGATAGCATTGAGGTTGTTTTGTTTTAAGGCCTGTCGATAGGGTCCTGCCTCTTCGAACGGAAGATCCAGCAACAGGAACCCGTCGATTCCCGCCTGCGCCGAGGTCGTCATGGAGGCCTCGAAACCCCGCGCAAGCAGTGGATTCATATACGCATAGAAAATCATGGGGATCTCGCTGCGTTTTCGGATTTTTTCGACGCATTCCATCACGCCATCGAAGGTTGATCCCGCTTCCAGAGCACGGGCCGCCGCCTCCTGATTTACATGACCGTCGGCCAGAGGATCAGAAAAGGGAAGTCCCAGTTCCACCACATCCACTCCGGCATCCTCCAGACGCAATACGATGTCCACGGTGTCTTCAAGGTTGGGATCTCCAGCGGACAGATAGGCAATAAAACCTTTCTTTTCTTTCTTCTTCAGCTCGGCAAATTTTTGGTCGACGCGGGTTTTTTTCATGGAGATCCCTAGAGTTTAAACGATACATCGTCCAGACGATCTTCTTCCTGCTGGCGAATGGCCTCTTCGTGAATGGACTGCATGAGCTGGAGAACGAAGCCTTCGGAGAGGTCGAGCCCCGCTCCTTTTTCAACTCGATTGAGGACGATCTCCTGCCAGCGGTGTGGCTGGAGGGTCGACACCTGTTGCTCCGCTTTTAACGTGCCCATTTCTCGGACAATCTCCATGCGTTGCCCCAACAGGTCAAGCAGCTGGCTATCGAGATCGTCAACACTTTCGCGCAACTCGCTCATGCGATTAATGAATACGACACTATCGCTTTGTTCGTGCGGCAACCTGAGATTTCCGACCATCGAAAGAAACTGGTCCGGCGTGAGTTGCTGCGCGGCGTCGCTGAGTGCGCTGGATGGATTGGGATGCACTTCGACCATCAGACCGTCGAAGAGCAAGTCCATCGCTTCCTGCGCAATGGCGGGAATAAGTTCGGCCTTGCCGCAAATATGGCTGGGATCGCAGACGAGCGGGATCTCCGGCATGAGCCGCTTGAGTTCGATGGGCATCTTCCAGTTGGGGGCATTGCGGTAGCGCATTTCCAGCGTAGAACTAAATCCACGATGAATTGCGCCGAGCTTGGTAATTCCGGCGTTGGCCAGACGTTCAATCGCACCAATCCAGAGCCCAATATCGGCACTGATGGGATTCTTCACGAGAACGGGAATATCCGTTCCCTTCAGAGCATCGGCAATGGCTTGCACCGAAAAGGGATTGGTGGTGGTACGCGCACCGACCCAAAGAACGTCCATTCCGAATTCGAGACAGGCCTCGACATGCGACGGTTCCGCAACCTCGGTACCTATCTTCAGACCGGTCTCCGCCCGCGCGTGATCCATCCATGCAAGCCCCTTGAGACCGACCCCTTCAAAACTACCGGGACGTGTGCGCGGCTTCCAAATGCCCGCACGCAGAAAACTAATCCCCTGCCCCGCCAATGCCTGCGCGGTTTCAAGCACCTGCGCCTGACTCTCGGCGCTGCACGGTCCCGCCGAAAGAAAAAATTTATCGATGGGGAATCCCCAATCTTGGAATCGTGCGCTGTCCATTATTCATCTCCTAAATAGCCTAGCTTCGTGAAATCAGAGCCGGTAGGTTCTTGGAAGACCTTCAAACCAAACTCGGGGATGGCCGCGAGAATGTGATCGAAGATATCGGCCTGAATGGCCTCATAGTTTGCCCACACCTTGTCGGAACTAAAAACATAAATTTCGATGGGCAGCCCCTGTGGCGTGGATTGAAGGTGGCGCACAAGGAAGGTCATGCCTTTGTGAATATTGGGATTGTTGCGTAGATATTCGACGAGATACGCCCGGAAGATGCCAAGATTGGTCTGGCGGCGGCCATTGATGATGGTGGCGGAAAGGTCGAGTCCACCCGCTTGGTTGTCGGCATCGATTTCGCTCTGGCGTTTTTCTACATACGCCTTGAGTAGTTCCATTTTGCGGAAATTTTCGAGCATGGTTTCGTCGGCAAAACGGACGGTGTTCATGTCGATGCAGATACTGCGCTTAATGCGCCGCCCGGCGGATTCGCTCATGCCGCGCCAGTTCTTGAAGGAGTCCGAGATGAGGGAATAGGTGGGGATGGTGCTGATGGTTTTGTCCCAGTTACGCACCTTGACCGTGTTAACGGCCACTTCAATGACATCGCCGTCGGCTCCATATTTGGGCATTTCAATCCAGTCGCCCTCGCGCACCATGTCGTTTGCACCGAGCTGGATACCGGCCACAAAGCCGAGGATGGTATCCTTGAAAATCAGCATGGTCACAGCGGTCAACCCGCCCAGCAGGCTAACGAGTCCCCACGGCTCCTTTCCCAGCAAAACAGAAATAATAAAAACAGCCGCTAGCAGATAGTTTACAATGACCAGCGACTGAATCAGCGGCAGAATGGGCCTGCGCTGCTGGTTGTCGCCTTGCCGATAAACTTTCACGATGGTGTTCAGAAAGGCTTCAATGGCGCGGGCTCCCGTCAGGATGACCAGTGCAAAAACAAACCGGTTAAGGATCGAAAACCCAGCCGGCAAGATCGTTCGGTCGAGGCAGAGCAGGATAAACGTCAGAGGAATCAGGCGCAGGAATCGTTGAAATACGCCGGCCTCCATCAAAGCATCGTCCCACTGGTTGGAGGTTTTTTCGGTAAGTTTGTGGATAACCTTTAGCAAATAATTGCGCAGAACCCAGTAGACTAGATAGGCCCCAAGGACAACCAGCACCATGAATGAGACCAGCGCCAGTTCGTCAGAAAATGGTTCGGAAACACCCAACGAAACCATAAATTCTTCTATTGTTTTTAGTAACATAGATTCAATCCTATTAAATGAAGTCGGGCATCATAGCGGCTCGATCCAAGGTTTACAGCTTCTTTGAAAAATTTATCCGCACGGCTCCACCACCAGTTTTCCGCTGGTTAGATCGAGAATGGCACAGGTGTTCGGTGCCCCCCGTCCGGCGGTGCCGGGATTGATGCATCGCGTGGATCCGATTGTGCGGTCGTGAACCTCGTGGGAGTGGCCAGAAAAGACAAAGTCATAGGTGCTGGAAGAGATGGTTTTATGAAAGCGGACCTGGTCGTCGCTATGCAACAGGGCGACCCTGCACCCGTCTAGCTCCACTTCGCCGAATCGCCCCAACAACTGCACCCCTAGGTTAGCCGGGAAGAATTTCCAGTCGGAGGAATAGAGATCGACGTTGCCGAATACGGCATAGACCGGCACATCCAAAGGATGAAAAACCGAGGCCAGTTCAGCGAGTATATCGGAGCTTCCAATATCGCCGCAGTGCAACACGGTACCCACCCCGGTCGCCGAGAAAATGCGAGCCGCCGTTGCGGTTGCGGGAATATTTCCGTGCGTATCGGATAGGATTCCAATTTTCATGGCACTCCTTTTACCGGAGAAGCCCACTTACGCAAAGTAAGTTCCGCCAATTTAGTGTCGATTAGCAGGCAGGGGTGGTTTAATTTTCGCGAACGTTTTTATTGAGGAGTGAATCATGATCAAGGCAAAGATTGTTGGAGCAGGCGGCTATGGCGGCGTGGGGATCACGGAGCTGTTGTTGCGGCATCCCGAAACAGAAATCGGTTGCCTGGTGAGCCTATCGGATACCGGACGAAAAATGAGTGAGGTCTTCCCCCACCTGCGGGGATTCTGCGACGAGGTGATTGTTTCGCCGGACGATCCAAAAACGAAGGAAGCCTACGACGTGGTCTTTTTTTCAACCCCCGACGGGGTCGGAATGCAAGCGGCAGGCGAGGAGCTCGAGCGCGGAGCTCGAGTGATCGACTACAGCGGAGACTTTCGTTTTAACACGCTGGAGCAGTACGCCGAATATGCCGAATTTATCGGCCTCGACCCTGTCCATAAATCCCCCGCATTACTCACGGAAACCGTCTACGGCCTCCCGGAGTTGCACGAAATCGGTGGCTCCCAGATGTTGGTCGGCAACCCCGGTTGCTTTGCCGTGAGTTGCATCATGGGACTAGCTCCGGCGGTTGCTGCGGGAATCATCGATGTGAAAAGCATCATCTGCGACTGTAAAACCGGCGTTTCCGGCGCGGGCAAGAAGCCCAGTGCGGCGTTTCACTACCCCAACCGCTACGACAACATGAACGCCTACAAACTGACCGGGCACCAGCACGTCGTCGAGGTGGAGCAGGAACTGAGCGCGCTAGCCGCCGACGATGTTCAGATCACCTTTACCGCCCAAGTGGTTCCGGTTTGCCGGGGAATCATGTCGAGCCTCTATGCCACGCTTGATGGACAGACGGCAGGTGAGGTGCTCGAAATCTATCGTGATTTCAATAAAAACAACCCTTTTATACGCATACAGGACGCCCAGACTCCTGCTAGCATTGCCGATGTGCGGGGCACGAACTATTGCAACTTGACTGTGGATGTGGACGCACGAAACAACCGACTTCGGGTGATCTCGCACATCGATAACCTGATGAAAGGCCAGGCTGGCAATGCACTGCAAAACATGAATCTGATGTTTGGATTAGATTCTGGCACGGGACTTGCGATTCCAGGACAGTATCCATAAAGGATATAAAGTTCTGGAAAGCAACGATGAATAAATTTGTTAAAATGGCAGCAGCAGGGGTAGCCATCGCAGGATATATTTTAATCTTGCGCTACGTCGCTCCCAGCCGCGAACCCTATTTTATCATAGGGATTGCCCTGATTGGCCTTATGGCTTGGCTGTACGGCATTGTTACCGGCTTAACATCGGCCTTGTTACTAATTCCCGCCACACACTATATCTACAACCAGTTTGATATATCCACTAGCTACCTTTCATTTGCTTCATCTCCCGCCTATATTTCGGTCGAGGTTCTTGCAGCGGTCATGCTCGGTCGACTTCGCCAAACCAACTTAATCTTGTCGCAAAAAGAGACCTTTCTTGCTGAAGCGAATGAAAACTTGCAACGAGTCCTTCTGCAGGTCCGCGAACTTGGAGGCATCCACTGCCTTTGCTCTTCCTGCAAAAAAATACTTTCCGACCAAGGAGATTGGCTGGAGATCGATCATTACCTGAAGGAGAAAACCAAGATGGAGTTTAGCCACGGCATCTGTTCCGACTGTGCAAAGGAATATGGTATGGCACCAGCCTCCAAAACCCCGGAGTTCGAGACCACCAACCCATAAAAAAACCTGCTATCATTAACGATAACAGGGTTTAAAAGTGGCTCCTGCGGTAGGACTCGAACCTACAACCAAGTGATTAACAGTCACTTGCCAAATTTTAAATTTCCCTTTCTTTTATATGTTTATTTCCAGATAAATCGAATTTATTTGGCAATTGTTTGGATTTACCCTTGTTTTCGCCTCACTCACTCCCCTATTTTAATCCGTGGTTATCAGAGATCATCAATCGGGAGGTAAATATGGCAAACAGAGGCAAGATT
>JAUXGY010000413.1 GCA_030621805.1 Kiritimatiellales bacterium
CTGCCGCTGGCCGATCGGACTCGTCGGCATGTTGCTCTTCGCCGGATTCGGGACGAAGGAATTCTACGGACTGCTTAATGCCGGCGGGATAAAAACCTCGACTAAATGGGGGATTACCAGCGGGCTCATTTTCGTGGCGGCCACCTGGTTCAACGCGCTCGACCCGCACATGATCTCCGATAACATGCTTTGGTGCATCCTCCTGCTGGTGATTGCCACCAACTTTTTCCGTATTCTCGCCTATCCGAACCTCCGGAAGGGACTCGACAGTTGCATGGGAACCATCCTCGGCCTTGTCTACGTCCCCCTACTCTGGAGCTTCGTGGTGCGCCTCTTCCTCAGCGGCGACCTCTCCAAACCCGGTTGGGCCGCATTCTACGTGATCCTCTGCATGAAAATGGCCGACTCCGGCGGCTACTTCTTCGGCACCCGCTTCGGCAAGCACAAGCTCGCTCCGATTATTTCTCCAAAAAAGAGCTGGGAAGGCCTCTTTGGCGGAATTGTTTTCTGCGTGATCGTCAACCTGATCTGGCTCGTCGTTTCCAAAGGCCAGATCAATAGCGCAATTCCTTTTTCGCTGGGTCACGCGATCGTGCTCGGCTTCCTTTTCCCGATCGTCGGAACGGCAGGCGATCTCGTCGAATCCATGTTCAAGCGCGCGGTCAACGTCAAGGATTCCAACACCATGGTCTATGGCCTCGGCGGGATTCTCGACATGATCGACAGCATTCTCTTCGCCGCGCCCATGCTCTATATCTACATCGAACTCTTTCTTAAATAGGCACTTCATCTTTCATATTTCATAACTCATCTTTCATCCCCATACCCCAAAGGTTCCCCTATGTTCGAAATAATTTTTATTGTTGCCATGATGCTCTTCCTCTTCGGAATCACGATCTTCGTCCATGAATTCGGCCATTACATCGTGGCCCGAAAATGCGGCCTTGTGGTGGAGACCTTCTCCATCGGCATGGGGCCTGCATTCTGGAAAAAAGAGATCGGCGGCATCGTCTACAAAATTGGTGCGTTCCCCATCGGCGGCTACGTCTCCCTGCCCCAGCTCGACCCCGAAGGCATGGAGAAAATGCAGGGCGAAAACGAGAACGACCGCAAGGAACTTCCCGACGTCTCCCCTTGGAAAAAGATTGCCGTCTCCGTGGCCGGCCCGCTCTTCAACATTGCCTTCGCCCTGCCCCTCGCCTTTCTCGTTACCTTTGCCGAGCCCATGCCCGACCACACCGCCGTGGGTGGCGTGGCGACCAACAGCGTGGCCTATGCCGAGGGACTGCGCTCCAGCGATGAAATTCTGGAAGTCAACGGCACTCCGGTCGTAGACTGGTACGGCATCATGTCCGAAGACCTTCTGGGCCAGGGCAACGAGACCGTATCGCTACTGGTTCGCTCCGGCAGCGAAACCAACCGCATCACCGTTCCCTCGAAATCCACGATGGAAGTCATGCTTCCCGCCATGCGTCCCCTACTCGCTCAGGTTACCTCCAAAGACCCCGCCGGCATCGCCGGCCTAAAAACCGGCGACCTCATTACTCAGGTTGCGGGCCAACCCATCCTTTGGTGGCACGAGCTCTCCAGTTCCCTGCAAGACTACGGCGAAAAACAAACCACCATCACCGTTTTGCGCGATGAAGAAACCATCACGATGGACATCACGCCAAAGTATATTGAAGAAGAAGAGGGGCAAAAGAGAGTCCTCATCGGCGTCACACCCGGCGACCCCGGCATGCTACCCTGGACCATGGAAGGCACGCCCATTGAACAGGTCAAAAACGACGCCTCCAAAATCGCACGGCTCTTCAAAGCCCTCGGAAACAAGAAAGAACGCGGAAGTGCCGCCAAAGCACTGGGCGGGCCTATCGCCATTTTCACCCTCCTCTGGTTCTCGCTTAAGCTCGGTTTCCTCTACGCCGTCGGCTTCATCCGCTTCATTAACATAAACCTCGCTGTGCTCAACCTGCTGCCGCTGCCCGTGCTCGACGGCGGGCATATCTGCTTTGCACTCTGGGAAGGCATTACCAAACGCAAGGTACACCCGAAGGTCGTCGCCACCCTAATCAACATCTTCGCCATCCTGCTGATCACGGCCATGCTCTTCCTCTCCTGGCGCGATGCCGACCGCAACTGGAACGTCAGCCGCTTCTTCAAAAAAGCACCGCCGGCAGCCGAAGCCCCCGCCGAACCGCAGAATAACGAATAGAGAACTCCGAACCGAAAAAGTATCTTTCCTTCGACATTTCCGATTCGTTATTCGATATTCGTCC
>JAUXGY010000352.1 GCA_030621805.1 Kiritimatiellales bacterium
TGGAAAGATCTTTTTCTGGAACTATGGCTCGGTCGAGCTGTATGGCCACAGGGAGTACGACGCCGTCACCAAGGATATATTCGAATTGATCATGCCACCGGAACTACGCCAATACGCCCATGACATGGTCAGCGCGGCTCGAAAAACCGGCAAGCTTCCCAGCCCCGGTTCTTGCGACCTCCTCCGAAAAAACGGCGAATATCTCACCGTCTATTCCGGCCACTTGGTTTTCCAGTGGGAAGAGGGTACCGAGCCGGAGTTCTATTGCATCGACGTAGCCATCGAACCTGTCACAGCCTAAACACGGGTGGGGCGCCATTTCTTTCGAATGACTCGCGACATCACGCTTCCGCGATAAAGTTGCGTAGGACGTAATTGAGCACGCCCCCGTTTTTAAGATATTCGATTTCGAGCGGGGTATCGACGCGAGCCTTAACCTGGAAGCTCTTGTCGCCTGCCGTAACATCGAGGATCTTGCCGGGCTCGAAGCTTTCGGCGATGCCCGTGATACTGAAGCTTTCCTTGCCGGTCAGACCCAGACTCTCGGCGGATTCGCCGTTGATGAACTCGCAGGGAACGACGCCCATACCAACGAGGTTGGAACGGTGGATGCGCTCGAAGCTCTCCGCAATAACCGCTTTGACGCCCTGTAACTTGGTGCCCTTGGCCGCCCAGTCGCGGGAAGATCCCGCGCCATACATCTGGCCGGCGAGGACAACGAGACTCTTGCCTTCTTCGATGTATTGCATGGCGGCGGTGTAGATCGGAAGAGTTTCCCCATCCTTGACGGTGAAACCGCCGTCGCGGTCGGCGAGTTTATTATGGATGCGAATGTTGCCGAAGGTGCCGCGCATCATCACTTCGTGATTGCCCCGGCGCGAACCGAAGCTGTTGAAGTCCTTCTTCTCGACGTTGCGGTCGAGCAGATATTGCGTGGTTGGATTTTCTTCGGGAATCACGCCGGCGGGGGAAATATGGTCGGTGGTGATAAAGTCGCCGAAGTAGCCAAGCACGGCTGCATCATGAATATCAACCAGCTCACCCGCAGGTTTTTCACACCCTTCAAAGAAAGTAGGTTCGCGGATGTACGTCGAGGAATCTTCCCAGACGAAGGTTTCACCAGAGGCAACATCGAGCGCGTTCCACTGTTCGTTGGAGGTGAATACATCGGCGTAGACTTCCTTATAGTATTCGGAATTGGCCGCGATCTTAATGGCTTCGGCGAGTTCCTCTTCAGAATACCAAATATCTTTCAGGAAGACGTCGTTGCCCTCTTTATCCTGCCCGATCGGATCGGTCTCCATGTCGATATTAACCGTGCCGGCCAGCGCATAGGCAACCACCAGCGGAGGGGAGGCGAGATAGTTGGCCTTGGTGAGCGGATGCACTCGACCTTCGAAGTTGCGGTTGCCCGAAAGGACGGCACCGACGGTGATATCGTGTTCCTTAATCGCGGAGTCGATGGGCTCGGCCAACGGGCCGCTGTTTCCGATACAGGTGGCGCAACCGTAGGCCGCAACATTGAAGCCGAGGGTTTCCAGCGGCTGGAGCAGTCCGGATTCCGCGAGGTATTCAGTGGCCACCTGCGAACCGGGGGCCAGCGAGGTTTTTACGTAGGCCGGAATTTCCAGCCCTTTTTCGACCGCTTTTTTGGCCACGAGGCCTGCACCCATAACGAGACCAGGGTTGGACGTGTTAGTGCAGCTCGTGATTGAAGCAATCACCACCGCGCCATCCTTGAGCGTTCCAAATCCCGGCACTTCGATCTCTTTTTCCGAAGGCTGGAAATCGTCGTAGAACTCTTTCTTGAGCTCGTTCAATGGCAAGCGTTGATGCGGTTTATTCGGCCCGGCAACCACCGGCTCGACGGCAGAAAGATCGAGTTCGAGTGTCGCCGTATAATGGGCTTCGTCGGCAAAGCCCCAAAGCCCCTGCTCCTTGCAGTAGGCTTCGACCAATTCGCACTGCTCATCGGTGCGACCGGTTTCGCGGAGATAGTCGATAGTCTTCTCGTCGATAGCAAAGAAGCCCATGGTGGCTCCGTATTCGGGTCCCATGTTCGCAACGGGACAGCGGTCGGCCACGGAGAGATTGGCCGCACCTTCGCCGTAGAATTCGACAAACTTTCCAACCACGCCGAGTTCACGCAGCATTTTAGTAACGGTCAGCGCAAGGTCGGTGGCGGTGACGCCTGCTTTAAGCCGCCCGGTCATTTTGAAGCCGACCACTTCGGGGGTAAGGATCGGGATCGGCTGTCCGAGCATGGCTGCTTCGGCTTCGATGCCGCCCACGCCCCAGCCCAACACGCCCATGCAGTTGATGGTCGTGGTGTGGGAGTCAGTGCCAACCAGCGTGTCGGGATAGGCCACGCCATCGTCGTCGAGCATGACGCACCCGGCAAGGTATTCCATGTTAATTTGGTGGCAGATGCCGAGACCGGGAGGTAGCACGCGTAGTTTCTCAAAAGCCTGCTGGCCCCACTTGAGAAATTTATAGCGCTCTTCGTTACGCTCAAACTCACGGTTTACATTAATGTCGAACGAGGCGGCGTTGCCGGCGGCGTCGAGTTGGACGGAGTGGTCGATCACGAGATCAACAGGGATGAGCGGCTCGATCTGCCCCGCATCTTTTCCGGCCTTTTGCATGGCGGAGCGCAGAGCGGCGAGATCGAC
>JAUXGY010000326.1 GCA_030621805.1 Kiritimatiellales bacterium
GCCCACCAGGCATCGGGGTTGACCAGTGCGAAGCCGGTATAGCCCAAGGTGATGAACGAGATGGCAAGGATGGCGTGCTGGATCCGTTCATTGACACTCATCCGCTGCGATACCCCGGATTCTTTCAGCTCTTTGAAATGTTCGCGTAGCTTCCGCACGAGGTCGAGTGCGTTATGCACGAACATGCCGCCAAGCACGATGATGAAGAGCCAGATATAGATCTGGCGCACGACCGAGCTGGCATTGCGCTCCATGCCGGGGCGGGTGCCGGAATGAATCTGACCTTGAGCGACGAGGTCGGACACGCCGGCGTGGCAGACGCTACAGGTTTTTTTCAGGTTTTCGGGATGGATGGAAGATCGCGGATCCCTGGACGGCAGGATGTCGTGCTTGCCGTGGCAGGAGGAGCAGTTAGCGGCCGTGACGGAGCCGAGGCGCATGGAGAGGCCGTGGTAGCTGTCCATATAGGTTTCAACGGCAAACTTGGGTAGGCGGTATTTGGTCACGATGCGTTCGGCGGCATGGCAGGAGGCGCAGGTTGCGGAAATGTTCGCGGAAGAGACCCTGGACTCTGTGGAGGCGACGGCGGAAATTTCGTGCTCGCCGTGGCAGTCGGTGCAGGTCGGCGCATCTTTGATGCCTTCGGCAACGGCCTCGCCGTGAACGCTACGGGCATAGGTCTGCGCAATATTTTCGTGGCACTTTCCGCAGGTGGAGGGAATGTTCTGCCAAAATAGTTTGGATTTTGGATGGGTCGAGCGGAGCAAGTTGTGGGAGCCGTGGCAGTCGGTGCAGGTGGCGGCGGACTTTCCGGATTCGCTGTTGGCCATGCCATGGACGCTGTGTTCGTAGCTGTCGATTGGGGCAAGCTGATGCAGGCCGAATTTTTTCATCTGCTCCACATCGCCGTGGCATTGAGCGCACGTATGGGAAATATTGTTCCGGTGGATGGGAGATTCGGGGTGTTTGGCCGTCACAATGTGGTGGGCGTTTCCATGGCAGTCCTTGCAGGTGGCCGCTTGGTCGCGACCTTGGTGCAGGGCCTGGCCGTGGGAGCTTTGCAGGTAGATTTCCGATTCTAGATCGTGGCATTCGGCGCAATCCACTTTTTTTAGCGGCGTGTCGTGCTCGGCCTCATCGATGTCGCTATGGCAACTGGTGCATTGGTTGTCGGCATGGACGGATCCGCCAAACAAAATACCGTCCACGAATGGTTCCGCATCCTCTTCTCCATGGCATTCCAGACAGGCTGAGTTTTCAATATCGGCGGACGCCGATTCGATGGGCAGCCAAAAGATGGAAATCAGCAGGATCAGGCTGAGGGGGTTACATGACGGGCACACCCTCGTGGCAATCATCGCAACGGGATTCTTTCCATTCTTCATCGATATCCTCGGGGTGTTTAAAGGGCAATCCGCCCGTGTTGATACTTGTGATGTCGCGGCCCGGGCCCTGTGCGATGATGGTGTGGCAGGAGTCGCAGTCGCGCGAAATGACCATTCCCTGCTCGTTCTGGTGTTCGCCGTTGTGGCAACGGAAGCAGCCGGGGGTGATCATGTGGCCGATATGGTCGGGATATTGTTTCCAGCTGACTTTCATTTCCGGGAAAATATTTTGGCTGTAGATCCGTTGAATGGCGGCGATGGCGCTTTCAACTTCCGGTCCGCCATCGGGGTAGGCCTTGGCCAGAATTTCCTGTATGGCTTCGAGGGCTTCGCCTTCGGTCTCGTATTTGCCGGTCAACGCCTCGATGCCGTTGAGTTTGATCTTGGGGATGCCGGGGTTTAACTGCCCGCTGGTGAGGGCTTCGTTTAGTGCACGCTCCGGGGAGTGGAACTGATGGGTGGGGCGGTTGTGGCAGTCGATGCAGTCCATGGTGCGAATTTCGGCGGTGGTGATCTCTTCCGTAGTAAGCTGGTTTTCTTCGGATTGGTAGACGGTCTGCTTGCCGTCGGCATCGGTTACGCGAACCCAGGGAATCTCCAGCCGCTTTTCATCGATGGCGATGTATTCCACTGTGTTCTCTCCCGCTATGTGCCAGTGAATTCCCTTGGCTGATCTGTGGCCGTTCCCTCCTCCTCCGACGCTCAGGAGCATCTGGATGGTCCACGGGCTGTTTTCCTCGTCGGCCCGGAAATAGGTGCGGGTCATCTCCGTTGCGCCAATAAATTTTTCGGGCCAGTGGCAGGTATAGCAGGTTTCCTTGGCGGGGCGCAGGTTGTGGACGGGCGCGGGAATGGGTCGGCTGTATTTGTTGAACATCGTGGAGTAGACCTGATAGAGCCCGTTGAGCTTGGACTTGGCGTAGAAGTCTGCGCCCGGTCCGATGTGGCATTTGGTGCAACCGGCATTGGCGTGCGGCGAGTTTTTATAGGCCGTGTATTCCGGTTTCATCACATCGTGGCAGGTTTTACCGCAAAACTCGACCGACTCGGTAAAGTGGAAGGCGCGGTAGCCGCCAACCACACTGATGGCGATAAAAAGAAGGGTGACGACAATGATTGTCAAGAGGGAGGCAAACTGCTTTTTGTCATTTAGGTTGATGATCGGTAGGCTAGGTTCCTGCGAATCGCCACGCTTCCGGCGCCGTCTCTCCATCAACACGCCGACCAGGATGAGGAGCAGTCCACCGAAAAGGATCGCCGGAACGACCATGTAGGTGAAGATGCCGGTGTAGGGGTTGTCGAAATGGGTTTGTGCATCGATGATGATGAGCGCAGTTCCGGTGATGAACCCAAATGCGGCCAATACCATTCCACAAAGGCTGGTCAGGTTATGGGTCAGTTTACGTTTTCTGGGTTGATCCCGCATGCTTCCTCCGGGGTTGAGGGGTGTGAGCTCGTCAGACATTCCGCTTTGTGCGCCGTTTATTTTAAGGTTGGTTTTCTGATGGGTATAGTCAAGAAAAATATGGATATGAGGGTATTTTTATAGGATATATCATGGGATTATGG
>JAUXGY010000451.1 GCA_030621805.1 Kiritimatiellales bacterium
ATATCAATAGATGCTCTGGGAAGGGCCCGGGTGTGCTATACAAGATCTGGTTGAACCCGCCTGTGTGTTGTTCGAGAGAAAAATAATCACTCCGTACATAGTGGATTGGATGCCCAATCATGGAGGAATGGAAGAATGAAACAGAAACGGTTTTTTTCAAGTCACAAGAAATCCACAGCCATGTTTGTCAGCCTTGCCATCCATGCTGTTCTGATTGTTGTGGCCGTTTCGTTTGTGGCCGTGAAGGTGATCGTGAAGAAAGAACCGGCCTTCGAGGCCAAGCGGGTTAAGCGCCCCAAGATGCCGCCGAAAAAAATTCAGGTTCCGGTGGATGTCAAAAAGCGGAAGCCAAAACCCCGACTACGCAAGCGGATCGTGGTCAACAAGAAAACCTTCACCGACATCAAGATGCCGGAAATCACCGGGGTGGAGGGCGGTCTGGGCAATATGGGAGGCGACGGACTCGGAGGTCTCGGATTCGATTTTAAGATGGATTTGTTCGGTAGCAACCATTCGATGGGCAATGAATTGGCCGGGACCTTCTACGACTTGAAACAAACGAAGGACGGCAAACCCACCGGCATGAACGATGCGCGGTATATCGAAACGGTGAAGAAGTTTAGCGGTTCTTTCAAGCAGAGCCGCTTCGACGATTATTTCAAGGCGCCGCAGCAAAAATACGCCTCTTTTTTTATGATTCCCAGTATGTCAGCTGACGGAGCCCCGAAAGCCTACGGCGTAGATAATGTCGTAAAACCAAAGCATTGGGTGGCCTTTTATGAAGGACACATGGCCGCTCCGGAAGACGGGCACTATCGCTTTTGCGGTTTTGCCGATGATGTCCTTCTGGTGGAAGTGGAGGGGCGACTGGTGCTCGATGCCAGCCACCATTGGTGGCAAGGAGCAAGGGGTGTCACGAAATGGAAGAGCGATGATGACAGCAACCGCCAATGGCCGCTTAGTGGAGGGATGGTGATCGGCGACTGGGTCAAGATGAAAAAAGGGGACCCAATGAAACTCGCAATCTTGTTTGGAGAGTGTCCCGGTGGCATTTTTTCATGCCAATTGCTGATGCAACAAAAGGGAAAAGAATATAAGCAGGTTCCCTTTAATGAAGGAACCCGCCCTATTCTTCCGGTTTTCAAAACCAAAGAGATTCCGAAGGAAATACGAGGGCAAATGAGAGTGAATCCCAATGAAGCGACCCTCGAAGGGCCAAGCTTTGGAGTACTGGACAACTAGCAAACCTGCGGAACAAAATATAACCGCAAACAACCCTACCCCGGCGGGACTCTCATTAGGTTCTGCCCAATGGATGGAGGCAGGTCAGAAGACTATCGTTCGTAATCCACGACGGCTCGGTCGCAGACGAGCGGAAGGACAAAATCCACCACCTTCAAATGTGCTGGATGCACAGTATAAGCCGTCAAATCTTCCAGCGTTTGAAACTCCGAATAGAGCACCATGTCCATCGACGCCTCCTTGCAGGAAACATCCAGCCCAACTTCAATGCTCATCAGTGTTGGCACGGCACCCTTCAGCGTTTCCAGCCTTCGCTTCATCTCCAGTTTATCTGCCTCGCCGACCCCGTCCTTAAACTTCCACATCACAATATGCTTAATCATAGAATCTCCCTTTTGATTGAAAACAACGAATGGATGATAACCACCGAATGCACCCTTATTCGATCTAATCATCCGATTTATTACGATTCTGGGGATCAAAATTTTCTGCTACCCGCTCAATAAAATCCGCAAGGGCATCGGGATCATTTTTATTGACCACCGTATCCATGAACTCATTTTCCAAAGCACCGCCAAAGCCCTTGATCATTGCGCCCAGTTCCTCGATCCGATGCTTCAACTCGGAGGCATCGTTGCTCTCCCAATAACCGCCCTCATCCATCACTT
>JAUXGY010000303.1 GCA_030621805.1 Kiritimatiellales bacterium
TACATGGGTGGATGGGCCGGAAAAAATATAAAACCAAGACCAAGGGAAGCGCAGGGCAAAACCGCGCCGAAAGCGAAGCGTTCTTGAAAAAGAACCGCTCCAAACCGGACGTCATCGAAACACCCAGCGGCCTGCAATACACCATCAAGGATCCCGGCATGGGGAAAAGCCCCGACGAATGGAGCACGGTGGAGGTCAACCAGCGCATCCTGCTTGTCAACGGCACCGTCCTTAAAAATACCTACGGCGGTACAGAGACCGACATCTTCACGATTGCCGAAGCGATTGATGGTTTGAAGGAAGGGTTGCCCCTGATGAAGGAAGGCGGAAAGTTCCGCTTCGTGGTTCCCTCCGACCTCGCGTGGGGCAAGCGCGGCGCGGGGCAAAAGATCGGCCCCTACGCCGCCCTCATCTTCGATATCCGGCTTGAGAAGATTACGTGATGATTGAGCCGTGAGGCGTGATTTTCCTAAGGCTCAAAGCGAAGAGTTATATTTTCACTCTTGTTAGTTGCCGATGTTTGAGCCTTCGCTGTAATCGTTTTCCAGAGGTCTTTATCGGGATCGCCCACCTTGACGGTATAGGTTCCCGGAGCAAATACCTTGGGCCGGTAGCGGGTTCCGAGAATTCGAACAGTGTAAAGAATCTCGCCGGATTCATCGTGGGTCACCTGAACCACCGGATGATCTAGTCCATCGATCTCAAGCGTAGGCAGCCAGGCCTTGGCTTTGCGGCCATCGTTATCGAACATGGAGATGGTGCGCGGCCAACCGGCATACTGCTGGGCATCGTCAGACGGGTCGGCATAGCGCGGCCAACACTCCATGGTTATGGCGCGGCTCTTTTTGTTAAAATGCACAATCCCGTAGCCGGGCATTTTGTCGTGGATGGATGCGGGTTCCTTCCCGGTGCGGTGGTCGGGATTGTTGACCGCCCAGACTGTCACCTTGTTCTTAAAGCTTTCAAGATATTCGCCGGTATAGTCGGGCATTCCCGCAACATGGTTTTTTCCAGGTGCTTCGGGATACCAACCGCGCGGATAAAAGTTGGCGATGGAAGGGACGGTGAGAGCCCATCCGGCATCGCCCCACTCGTCAATCCCATGCTGCACCATGCTGGCTAGATGCTGATCGCCACCGATGGTGAAGGCGCAGCCCCGACGGATCTCGCGCAAAGCGCGGTTGCGTCCTGATTGCGGCCAACCATTCGAGTCGAAGTCAGCCACAATAAAGCCTTCGTGTTTCATGGCTCCGGGGCCATGGTGGGTGGCCATGTTGGCGAAGACGCTTTGGGTGAGCACGCATTTCATATCGACCCCTGCCCAATCCGCAGACCACTCGTTGAGGAACTTCAGCTGGCGGTCGCCCAGCAAGGTAAGACCGGGGAGGTCGAAGCTGCGCGTGTCGATGGAGGGGTCGGTGAGCTGGTCGGCACGGCCGTCGCTATAGTCCATCGGGCGCACGGTGCCGCGCGGGCCGGACTTAAACTTACGGTCTTCGAGAATGGCAAAGCTGATGCGGCCATAGTCCATGTCGGTGTAATAGACGCCAATGCCCAGCCCAATCGGGGTTGGATCGAAGGGGTCGGGCAAGTGGGAGGTTTGGGTGCGCTCAATCATGCGCACCCACTCGGCCGGTAGTTGGTAACCGCCATCATCCTGCGTCTTGGAAACCTTACCCCCCGCGCCCCAAACATTTCCTTGGAATACGTCATGGTCATCGGGAATGACGACGCAGGGGATGTCCTTGGTCATGTGGCGGGAGGAGAGGCACCAGAGATACCATTTATAAAGATAGTCATAGTACGAAGATTCCTTCCCGCTTTTATCCGGCGAAGTCGGGCTTCCACCTTCGTAGACCTGGTCTCCCGACCAGAAAAGAAGATCGGGTTGGTGTTGCATCATTCGATCATAAAGATCCCGGTGCGGATAGGCCACGGTCGAAGACGTCCAGTCCCGCCCTACGCCCCAGCGGGTCAGGTTATGGTTTCCCGTAAAGGCCGCCACCACCACATCCTCCTTTTCGACCGGATCTTTTCGAATGGTACCGGTGTAGGTGCAGACCTCCTCCTTGCCGTTGTTCAACCGGTCGCGATAGACCAGCCGGTAGGAAATCGTTTTTGTGGCATCCCAGTCGGTCACTCGCAACGTGGCCGTGAACCCCGGAATAATCACCTCGGCCTCGGCTATTTTTTTCCACTGTTTTCCGGCCTGAACTTCCAGCGTAACCGGATCACTACACGTTTCCCGCGTCACCGGCATCAGCTGCGCCGTCATTTTCAGGATGCCTCGCGACACGGTGTGCTGCGCACTAATAATTTGTTCGCAACCCACTCCGGTATCCTCAAGGGACTTGCCATCCACCTGCCAGTTCGAAAAACCGAATAGCCTCGCTTGTTTAAGATTCTCATTGCTCTTCCTCTTCGCACCCGGATGCGCCAAAAGAGCCACGTTCCCTTCCAATTTAGCCCACGGGATAACCACCGAGATCTGCTGGCTTCCCGATGAAAGCGTTAGCTTCCAATTCTTTCCCTTGGTGGCCACCGTCACCTTCAGCGGTGCGGCATCCTTCTTATAAACCGATGATTTTCCGACCGCCAGCAATTCGCCCTCTTCAAGATCGCGGATTTCCAGAAACCCTTTTGCGTTGACCCCTGCGGCCAGCCCCATTCCCTGGCCCTTCTTTCCCTGCGCCAGCGAAGCACCCAGCACATCGAGTTGCTCCCCTGCGCCAAATACCATTCCGGCCAAAGCCTGCTCGGCCATATTTTCCGAAGGGACCAAACGCGTAATTTGAACCGAAGCCTTGAAGGGAGCCGCTTGGCCTAGTCGGCCCGACAGGAGATGAACCGTGCGCCCACCGAGGCCAAAGTTTCCGCCCGAGCAAACCAGCTGGCCATCCACCACCTCCCAGTCCTGCAAGCGGTTGGCCCATAAATCGCGCCCCGCCCACATCCGGTCTGGACTCTGCTCCCATGTGCTCGTGAAACTTCCCGCCATCGCGGATCCGCAAAGCAACATTCCAAAAACAACGGCTTTTAATTTCAACATATTGATCTTCTCCATTTCCGAATTCAACATTTTTAAATTCAACATCGCTATCGTCAGAAAACTGACATTGGTAAAACGAAACGTTTCCATGAGAAAAAACAGTGTCATTAAACTTTACTATTCCTTTAAAATCGAT
>JAUXGY010000167.1 GCA_030621805.1 Kiritimatiellales bacterium
GCGCGAGTGCCTCCACGAAGGGGTGCTTGACCGCCTCTTCCCAGAATGGGATCCCTCCCTGAAAATTTTTGGCCACATGCCGCAGGTGAAATACCTGAACAATCCCTCCATGCAGCTGATCGCCCAAAGCTTTAAAGGGCACAGTATCGTCGAAGGAACTCATGAAAGTGCTTGGTACCGAGCCTGCCGCAAGGTGGTCGTGGTTTCGCAAGGATCAAATGTATTCAAGCCCAAAGAACATCTTAAGTCGCGCGATATCGCCGTGATCGGCGCAGGATCGCACACCCGCCTCAAGCGCATCATTGATTTCAACAAAACGCTGGGCGACGAACCGCTCGGCGGCATCATTCTCACCTGCGCAACCGACCGCATGCCCGATACCAAAGCCATGAAATGGTTGCACCGATGCAGTATTCCCGCCCTCGTTGTACCGCAGGACACCGCTGACACCGACATGACGTTGCACAAATGCTTCAGCAACACCAAGCTCCAGCTTTACGATAAAAAGAAGCATCAGCACATTGTCAACCTCTTCACCGAGCACTTCGATGCCGAACGCTTCATCCGCGCCTATGGGCTGTAAACCTTATTGACCACGCTCGATGCGACGGTGGGCGTCCATGAGTTCGCCGGGGTTGGTTTGGACAGCGAGAAGGGAGAGCTCGCCGCAGAGGACGGTGGCGGCGCAGAGGCAGGCGAGGCGGCGGGAATTTTCGCCGGGCTCGCGTTCTTTATTCAGCCCCATGCGCTTCATATTTTCCAGGACAAAGTCCAGGCCCTTGCCGTTGCCGACGGTGCCGACAATCAGATTCGGAAGTGTGACGGAGAAATAGAGATCCCCACCCCGTTCCTCGGCCATGGTAAGACCCTGCGAGCCTTCTACGATATTGGCGGCGTCCTGCCCGGTGGCGAGATAGAAGCCCAGCAACATGTTGGCAAAGTGCGCATTGGCACTGCGCAGCCCACCAGCGAGCATCGTGCCGATGAGGTTTTTACGGATATTGAGCTGCACGATCTTTTCCGGCGTGGTCTTGAGGTAGCGTTGGCAGATTTTTTCGGGGATCGTTAGTTCGGCTACCACATATTTTCCACGACCGAGGATTCCGTTAACGGCGGTAGCCTTTTTATCGGAGCAATAATTCCCGGAGATGGAGCCATACTTTAGATCGGGATAAACTTCAAGGATGTGGTTCATCAGCGCTTCGGCAGCTTGCGTACACATGTTGTGACCGGAGGCATCGCCGGTGGTGAACTCGAAGCGCAGGAAGAGCAGGTTGCCAGCAATCTGCGAGTTCAGACCAATCAGTTTAGCGAAACGGCTGGTGCCTTCAACGATTGTGGCGAGGGCAGGAAACCCGGCCTTTATCTTTGTCAGCGTTTGAACTGCGGCGGTGGCATCGGGAGCTTCAAAAAGAACCGAACGCGTCATACGTTCGTCGACCACAACGCATTGAATACCGCCGGCACAATTCATCGAAACGCGTGCGCCTCGGTTAACAGAGGGCCACAGCGGGGTTTCATAGGTGGCCAGCGGAACTTCATAGTCGCCCTCAATAACAGGACCAGACAGTTTAACCGGCCCGACAAACTTCATGGGAATCTGCGCAAAATCACTCATAGTATACTCCTTGGATAAAAACAGTATGCGGGAAGCCGCGTCGTTGTCAAATTCACACCGCACGGATGTCTTCTCTTCGCTTGCTACAGAGGACACTACAAAGGAGATACCTAACACATTTCTAACCGTTTATTGTTTGTTCGCCTCGGGCAAATACAGGAGATTATCCCCATGGAAAAATCAAAAATACTCGTGGTTGAGGATGAGGCTCCGATTCAGGAGTTGTTGCAGTTTAATCTGGAACGCCAGAAATACCGCATACAACTGGCTGACTCTGGCGAGCAGGCACTGGAGGTCGTTGGTACCTATATGCCGGATCTGATCCTGCTCGATATTATGCTACCCGGCGCGGATGGCCTGGAGGTCTGCAAACAGATCAAGGCCAACCCCAAGACCGCGCGCATTCCGGTTATCATGCTAACGGCCCTGAGCGAAGAGGCTGATATCGTGACGGGGCTGGAACTGGGCGCAGATGATTATGTCACAAAACCATTCAGCCCCCGCGTCCTTCTCGCCCGCGTGAAAGCGGCGCTGCGGAGAGGCGCTACGAAATTTTCGAACGACGATGACTTCGTTTCCATCCATGGAATCGATATCGATTCCGCCCGCCACAAGGTGACTGTTAATGAAGAAGAAATCACGCTGACGTCCACGGAATTCAAGGTGCTGCGGTTGATGGCGAGCCAGCCGGGCCGCGTCTTCACGCGCTACCAGATCGTGGATGCCGTCCACGGCGAGGACTATCCGGTGACCGACCGCTCCGTCGATGTCCAGATTGTCGGGCTACGCAAGAAGCTGGGCGAGGCGGGCCGGTTCGTTGAAACCGTGCGCGGCATTGGCTATCGGTTCAAGGAAACGGAATGAAGAAAAGGCACCTCTTCTGGTTGCTGTTGCCTTCCTATTGGATTCTGACGGCCGTTGCGATTGTCGCCGTGGCCTTCTATGCCTTCCACTCCATGTCCTACCTGTATTTCGAAACCTTGGAAAATGATATTTACACGCGCGCCATTCTACTGGCTGAACAGGTGACTCCTCTGGCCGAATCCAAGGATAATGCTGCCATCGATGCCCTATGTAAAACCCTCGGGAAATCGGCCGACACGCGCTTTACCATCATCATGCCCACCGGCGAAGTGATGGGTGATTCCAACGAAAAGCCCGAACGAATGGAGGACCACGGGGATCGTCCAGAGATTCGCAAAGCCCTCTCTGGAAATACCGGAATGGACCGACGCTACAGTCGTACGGTGAAACAGGAGATGATGTATATCGCCGTGCCACTCACGAATGAAAAAGGAACCGTCCTTTGCGCCGTCCGCGCGTCCCTTCCGATGACCACCATTCAAGGTGAACTCAATACGATGATGCGACGCATCGTGGGGGCAGCCTTCTTAACCGGACTTCTGGCCATGGGGGTCTGCATTCTCGTTGTACGCCGCATCACCGCCCCTCTTCTCGGCATGGGACAGGCTGCCCGGCAATTTGCAGAAGGCGATTTCAACCACCGCATTCCCCGCCAGCAAGCCATCGAATTTGACGAACTGGCCGAAGCACTCAATAGCATGTCGGGGCAGCTCAGCAAGACCCTCTCCACACTCAGCGAACAGCGCAACGAACAACAAGCCGTGCTGTCGAGCATGGATGAAGGCGTACTCGCGATCGACCGCCGCGAACGCATCATCCATATGAACCGCATTGCCGGAAAAATACTCGGAGTGGATCACAAGGCCGTAAAACGCGAACTGATCCAGCAGGTCGTTCGTTTTGCGAACCTGCAAGAATTCATCAAAGCGGTACTCGGTTCGCAAAAACCCCTCTCGATGGATATGGCCCTGATCGGTGAAGCCGAAAAGCAGATCCAAGCGCACGGAACCGTACTGCGCAACGACGATGAAGAATCCATCGGGGCCCTAATCGTTCTCCGCGATATCACCCAACTACGTCATCTGGAAACCGTCCGTTCGGATTTTGTGGCCAATGTATCCCACGAGCTCAAAACTCCGATTACCTCCATCAAGGGGTTTGTTGAAACGCTCCTCACCGACGACTGGAATCACGATCCAGACACGTTGCGTTTCCTGAAAATCATCAGCCAGCAGGCAGGTCGCCTGAACGCTATCATCGACGACCTGCTCACCCTTTCACGACTCGAACAAAAGGACGGGCATGTGATGAGGGATCCCACTCCGCTCGCACCCGTACTCGACAACGCCACCCATCTTTGCCAGCTCCAAGCCGGGGAAAAGAATATTACCATCCATACAGAGTGCTCAGACGATTTAAAGCCAACCATCAACGCTCCATTGCTCGAACAGGCGATTGTCAATCTCATCATCAACGCCATCAAATACAGCGACTCAGATAAAACCATCCAGATCCACGCTAAAAAAGAAGGTGATCTCGTTTCGATCCTTGTGAAGGACGAAGGCTTCGGCATCGAGCGCAAACACCTCGATCGTCTATTCGAGCGCTTCTACCGCGTCGACACCGCCCGCAGTCGAAAGCTCGGCGGCACCGGCCTCGGCCTCTCCATCGTCAAGCATATCGTCCAAGCCCACAACGGGACCATCAAGGTGGAAAGTACGCTTGAGAAGGGAACAACCTTCTCTATCGTTCTCACCGATTCCTAACGAACGAATCACACGTCCCTAACTCAATCGCTCCATATTGGGATCGCTTCAATGGAGAAGCGCAAACCAAACAGGAGTAGATTGAAAATGAAAAAACATATTCTTGCACTGATCACCGCAACCACCGTCGCCGGTTTCGCCTCGGCCACCGACAAGATCGTCATCGACGGTTCCACCACCGTCGGTCCCATTGCCAAAGCCTTTGCCGAATACTTCATGGCGGCCAACCCCGACATCAATATCACCGTCTCCGAGTCCGGTAGCGGCAACGGCGCCAAAAGTCTCGTCAACAGCACCTGCGATGTTGCCGCCATGTCCCGCCCCATGAAGGCCAGCGAATTTAAAGCCGCCGCCAACAAAGGGCTCCAACCTGTCGCGCACGTTGTTGCACTCGACGGTCTGCCGATTCTCGTTCACCCCTCCAACCCCGTCCAAAATCTGACGGTTGAACAGGTGCGCAAGATTTACCTTGGTGAAATCACTAACTGGAATCAGGTTGGCGGCCCCGACAAAAAGATCGTTAGCATCTCGCGAGATACCAATAGCGGAACCTACGAAACCTTCGCCAAGCTGGTGATGAACAAAGAGAAGATCCACAAGAACTGCGAATACGTCGGATCCAATGGCGCGATCCGCCAGCGCGTGCAGACCACCCCCGCCGCTATCGGTTATGCCGGCCTCGGCTTCGTCGACAAAACCGTAAAGGCGCTCAAGATCAACGGCATCTATCCCTCCGCCGAAACCGTGCAGACCGGCGAATACCCCATCGCCCGCCCGCTCTTCATGTACACCAACAAGTACCCGAAAC
>JAUXGY010000339.1 GCA_030621805.1 Kiritimatiellales bacterium
TCCTCGCCATAGTCATAGTAGTTCTCTTCGGAATCATAGTCATAGTCCTCATTATGAGCCGACTCGTCGGTATTGTCCGGTGTTTCATTGTCCGGAGATGACGGGTTCAGATCGCCATACATCACTTCGCGCTTAAACCCGTCGGCCGTATTCCGGATCTGATTAATGATTTCGTTGAGCTTTCGTAGGATACGCGGTGCATCTTTCGCACCGAACATGACCAAAAGAACCAGCATGATCACCAAAAATTCGGGACCGCCGGGACCGAGGTAGGCCAGATGGAATAAGGAGTCAAACATGGCTAGGCTTCAACCCCCTCCATATTTTCAATTTTGGCCATGGCACGCAATTTATCAGCTTTTATGTCGATCACCTCGTTCCTGCGCTCGTCGTAAAGAAGGGACTCGATTTTATCCTGTTGCTCCGCCATCTCCTCATAGGATATTTCGTATGAGGAGCGCGCTCGCAACAGGGGTAACTCCTGCTTAATTACGGCACCGGAAACCTCTTCATCATTCATCAAGATAGAATTTTTATTCGTTTCGCTCATGCTTCCTTTTCCATAATATCCAATGCAGGCTTTCCTTTTTAGACATTAGCTGGTGCGGAAGCTTTGGCGTTGAACAAAATCCAACAGCACAAGTGCCACCATCGTTTCAACAATGGGGATTGCGCGTGGAACCACGCAGGGATCATGACGACCCTTGGCTTCGAGCACGGCGGCCTCCCCCTCGAACGTTGCGGTTTCCTGTGCTACCCCGATTGTGGCCGGCGGCTTAAAAGCCACCCGGAAAACAATCGGCTCGCCATTGGTAATACCGCCCTGCACTCCTCCACTATGATTGGTGCGAGTGCCTAACCGACCTTCCTTCTGTACAAATGTATCGTTATGATCCGACCCAAACATGCGCGCACCGGAAAACCCGGAACCAATTTCAAAGCCCTTGGTTGCCGGAATCGATAGCATCGCTTGTGCGAGCTTGGCCTCGAACTTGTCGAAAACCGGTTCTCCAAGGCCCACCGGAAGATTTCCAACCACGCAGGTCAGCACACCGCCGACGGAGTCCTGACGGTCGCGTACGAAGGTCACGAGATCAATCATTTTTGCGGCGGCCGCTTCGTCGGGACAGCGGATAATATTGGCATCGACCTGCTCGCGGGTCGGAATATCGAGGGTCATGTCGCAGGCATCGATCTCGCCGACGGAGCTGACCCACGCGGTAATCTTTGTGCCGAAGCGTTCCGCGAGAATCTTCTCGGCTATGGCCCCAGCGGCTACACGACCAATTGTTTCGCGGGCACTGGAGCGACCGCCCCCGCTCGCAGCACGGTTTCCATACTTCATTTGATAGGTAAAGTCGGCGTGCGACGGGCGCGGCACATTGCTCATTTCCTGATAATCGCCGGGTCGCTGATCGCGATTGTTGACCATCAGTCCGATCGGTGTGCCGAGTGTCTTTCCGTTTTCTACACCGGAAAGAATCGTTACCTGATCAGCCTCATCGCGCGGGGTGGTCATATCGCTCTGGCCCGGGCGGCGGCGGGTGAGCTGCGGTTGGATATCGGCTTCGCTCAGTTCAACGCTGGCGGGGCAGCCATCGACGATTGCGCCGACCGCTTTCCCGTGCGATTCCCCGAAGGTTGATACCCTGAACAAGGTTCCTATTGTGCTAGACATAATTATTCCTTACTTTGCTGATCTAAAGAGAAGGTTTATACCAGTTCCCCACCACAGGGTTGGATAAAAATGTTTAGAAAACTCATCAAACCAACTCCGAAAAGACCGCGTTGCTAACAAACAAGGCCTCCTCTGCCAAGGCCAACCTCCCTTCCGCCCGCCGGAGCAGATTTTCCTCCACGAGATGTTCCACTGCCTCCCCGCAAAGCTCATCCACCGCGTGTCCAGTCAATGCCTCGAACTCCGCCAACCCGATTCCCTCCATGAGGCGCAACGTCATCACCAGCGTTTCCCTAGCCTTCTCCTCGCTCGATAGTCGCTCCAATTCATCGAAGGGTCGAGTATTCTTCAGCAATCGATCGCAGTAGCCTTGCAAGTCGCGGATATTGCCGAAACGCGCGCCATTCCAATGTGAATGAGCCGAAGGGCCGCACCCGAAATATTCTCCGCCCTTCCAATAAAGCAAGTTGTGTTTGCACGCTTGACCCGGCTTGCAGAAGTTTGAAATTTCATAATGCCCGTAACCCGCATCTTCCAGAACCGCCTTTACCGCAAAATAGCTATCTGCCTCCTCATCGTCGCCGGGCGGGACAACGCGACCGGCATCGCGATCATGCGTAAGAGGGGTACCCGGCTCGTAGATCAGGTTGTAGTAGGAAATATGCTCCGGCTCCAACTCTGCGACCCGCCGTGTATCATCGAGAATATCTTCGGGGGTCATGCCGGGAATGCTTTGGATCAGATCTATATTTATATTGTCGAAACCAGCCGCCCGCAACATGTGAAAGCCTTCGATGGCTTCGTCTCCTTTATGAATCCGTCCGAGCAATCGCAGGGCCTTGTCATTGAACGACTGCACACCAATCGAAACCCGGTTTACACCACCGGCCTTCATGATCGCTAGTTTTTCCGGCGTAAGCGTTCCCGGATTTGCTTCGCTCGAAAACTCAACCACCTTTGACAAGTCGACCGCCCCTCTAATGCCGTTAAACAGAGCGGATAATTCTTTTGGCGCTAAAGCCGTCGGTGTTCCTCCTCCGATAAAAACGGTCTCCGGCGCCAAGCTGGGCGGTAATCTTTTTAACTCGATTTCCAAGCACTGG
>JAUXGY010000058.1 GCA_030621805.1 Kiritimatiellales bacterium
CGCCATAAAGACCGAATCATTCGCCATATCGCGCGGCCCCACCTCGGCTCGGATTGGAATCCCCTCCTTCACCCCACCCCAGCCCTTTTCACCCGCATTAATCTCGCGGCTATCCACCACCACCTCGACATCGCGGTCGTGGAAGCGCTTTCCCCGGAGTTTTGTCGCAAGCTCATTACAATATTCCAAGATGGCCTCCCGATCCTCCTCCTTGCGGATAATCGGAAGAATCACCACATGCTGTGGCGCCAAACGCGGCGGCATCACCATCCCGTCATCATCCGCATGCGTCATAATCATGCCGCCAATCAAACGCGTCGAAACACCCCACGATGTGGTCCAGGCAAAGGCTTTCTCCCCTCCCCGATCACTATATTGGATGTTCGCCGACTTCGCAAAATTCTGACCTAAAAAGTGGCTAGTTCCCGACTGAAGCGCCTTGCGGTCCTGCATCATGGCCTCAATGCATAACGTGCTTATCGCCCCCGGAAAACGCTCTCCAGCCGTCTTCTCGCCAATCAATACCGGCATCGCCATCTGCTCCTCGGCAAACGTTTTGTAGAGATCCAGAATCAATCGCGTTTCTTTCAGTGCTTCTTCCTCCGTCTCATGCGCCGTATGCCCTTCCTGCCACAAAAACTCCGTCGTCCGCAAAAACATCCGTGTACGCATTTCCCAGCGAACCACATTCGCCCACTGATTAATCAGCAGCGGCAGATCGCGATAGCTCTCAACCCACTTGGCAAACGTTTCGCCAATAATCGTCTCCGACGTCGGCCGCACCACCAGCGGCTCATCCAGTTCGCCCGCAGGAACCAGCTTGCCATCAGGGCCCTGCTCCAGCCGATGATGCGTCACCACCGCGCACTCCTTTGCAAAGCCATCCACATGTTCCGCTTCCTTCTCCAAATAACTTAGCGGAATAAACAGTGGAAAATACGCATTCTCGTGGCCCGTTGCCTTAAACATTTTATCCAAACCGCCGCGAATATTTTCCCATAGCGCATAACCCCACGGGCGAATCACCATGCATCCACGCACCGCGCTCGACTCCGCCAGCTCCGCCGCACGCACCACCTGCTGATACCACTCCGGATAGTTTTCCTCACGCGTCGGCGTAATCGCTGTTTTCTTCTGTTTGGCCATAAAATAATCTCCTGAAAAAATGAAACCCGGAACCTACAGCGACTCGACCGTAAGTTCACGCAAAAAACAGTTCTAACCCTTTTGGATTAGGCTCGCAAAATAGGTAGGAGTCTTGGCCTCGAAGGTCATGCTTTCCTTTGAAAAGGGGTGAAGCAGGGAGAGCGAGGCGGAGTGCAAGCAGAGGCGTTTGATCCCCGGTTGCTTTTCTCCATACTTTTTATCCCCCACCACCGGGCACCCCCGGTCGGCCATGTGAACCCGAATCTGGTTTTTCCGACCCGTCAGCAAATCAATCTCCAGCAAGCTGTATGCTTCCGACTCCTTTAACACACGAAAGGCGGTCTTTGCATATTTTCCGAGTTTTGTATCCGATGTCGAATACACTTTATGTGCCCGGTTTTCGGTCAGGTGGGAGGTAATGATTCCCTCTTTCTCGGGGAGGATTCCGCACACCACGGCCACATATTTTTTACTAAAACCCGACCACTCCGTCTGGAGAAACTCTTTCGCCTCCGCACTCTTCGCAAACACAAGCAAGCCTGACGTTTCGCGATCCAATCGATGAACAATATGCACACGATTCCGCGATTTTGAGTTTCCTTTGCGCACATAGTCGGTCAGCAGATAGTAGGCCGTCTGCTCGCGCGTTCGATCCGTGCTCACTGTTAGCAGCCCGGCCACTTTATCGACCACGATGATGTCGTGGTCTTCATAAACAATCGAGAGCCCGCGGGGCTGGAACTTTTTAGGGGGCTGTTTAAACTTCTTCAACAGACCCGCTCCCGCCCAATGTCTTCAATTCAAGAGGGTTCCCGGGCTGAGGCTTTTTGATCCGGACGCCCGGCTTGGCGAGAATCTCGATGTAGAACGCGGTCAATTCGCGTACCGTGGCTTCGTTAATCTGTTTATCAATTTCCGAAAGATGGATCGTTTGGGCCTCTGCCTCAGTATCCCCAAACCGGCAATCGAAGTCCCAGAAATCGATTCCTTCCGGGAGCTCTTTACGGCGCTCGCGCTTGATATATTTCCGAACGTCGTTCTTCACCGCATCCACCATGCGCGGATATTTAATTTTTGGATGGGTTAGCTCAAAAGTCTTTTTCATAGGGGTTCCTTTTTTCACAAACTAAATAGATCGCCTTCGGGTATGGTGGGGGTTTCAAAGCCCAGATCGGCGGGCAACTTCTTACCGTTCGATGCGGCAACGGCCAATGCGTCGCACCGTTCATTTTCGGGATGTTCGCTATGCCCCTTCACCCACTCAAACCGGACGTCGTGCTTTTCGCACAGCTCAAGTAGGTCATTCCAAAGGTCGGGGTTTTTCGCGGGCTTGGACGGCGAGAGCTTCCAGCCATTGGATCGCCAGCGTTTCGCCCAGCCCTTGACCATCGCATTAACAACGTATTTCGAATCGCTCGTCAGCACCACGGAGCAGGGTCGATTCAGCGAGCGTAGTCCTTCGATACAAGCGAGCAGCTCCATCCGGTTGTTCGTCGTTTTGCGAAACCCACCGGAAAGCTCTTTTTCCCGGTCGCCAAAAAGCAGCACCACACCATAGCCCCCCGGACCTGGATTCCCCTTGCACGCGCCATCCGTGAAAATTTGAACACAATCCGTCATAGATTCAGCCCACATCGCGGAAGGAGATGCTGAGCTGCTTTTCGAGCCGGGCAAGTTGCTTTTCTTCGTGGCGGGTGATGAGCGCGAGGGAGACACCGGTTTTACCGGCGCGGGCGGTGCGTCCACTGCGGTGGGTGTAGTATTCGTTCTTTTCAGGGAGCTGGTGATGGATCACAAAGGAGAGCCCTTCCACATCGATACCCCGCGCTGCGACGTCGGTGGTCACGAGAATCCGAGCCCGTCCCTTTTTAAACATACGCATGATTTTATCGCGCTCGGTCTGCATCAAATCGCCATGCAGCACGACGCAGGAAACTTCGCGAGCAACCAGTTCCTTGCCAAAAGCGATCGTGTCCGCACGTGTTCGGCAAAAGATCAGCCCACGCTGTTCGCCGGAGTCTGCGAGGAACTTTACGATATGCTTCAGCTTCTCCCCCTCCTTGCAGAGGATAAATTGGTGACGAATGTTGGGATTGACGATGTGCTTCTTGTCGATCTTCAAAAACGGGGCGTCGGCTGAAAGATATCTACCGATCATCTTCTTGATTCCGGGAGGCATCGTGGCGGAAAAGAGCCAGATATTGCGATCCCCTTTGGTCATCTTCATGATGGATTCAATGTCGTCGCGAAAGCCCAGCTTAAGCATTTCGTCGGCTTCGTCGAGCACCAGGATCTTGATGCCTGTAAGATCGATAGCCTTCCGTCGAACCAGATCCATCAAACGACCCGGCGTGGCCACAAGCACCTGGGTGGGCCGCTTCAAGGACTCGATCTGACGATCAATCTTGTCGCCCCCGCAGACCACTTCCGAAAATATTTTCTCCGTATGCTTGGTATAACGAAAGAGGTGCTTCTGCACCTGTTTCGCCAGTTCGCGGGTCGGAGCCAGAACGACGGCTTGGATGTGCGGTTGCTTCGCATTCATGGCGGCCAGTAGCGGCAGGCCAAAGGCAGCGGTTTTTCCCGTTCCGGTCTGGGCCTGTCCGATAAAATCGGTGGTTTTTCCCAATAACTTTGGAATGGTTTTTGTTTGTACCTCGGTCGGCACCTGAATGCCCAGCTCCGCCAGTCCCCTGAGATAGTCGTCGGCAATGCCAATATCCTTAAATGTATTCACGTCGTTCCTCGCGGTTTATTTTGGAAACAGGGGAACCTGAACCGAAGCGACTGGAGAGGCTAGTTAATTCGGAGGGAAAGGCGATGTTGCAGGTGGGATCGGTGATCCCGCCCTCACCAGAAAAGTCCCGTGCAACGGCGGCGGGATCGGCGATCCCGGCTACAGTTCGGGACCGGCGATCCCAGCTACATCACCTGCATAAAGGCACGAACGAGGCGGAGCTCGGCGTAGGTCACGGTATCACCGGAGGCTTCAATGATCTGTTTCATCGATTGGCCACTATGCTGATTGAATAGCTCTTCGATCTTAAGCCGTCTGGAGGTTTCAAGCAACTGATCCACATCAAGCTCCTTGCCTTGTCCCTCTTCCAGTAGTTTTTCGATATGCTGGCTCACCGTTCCTTCCGTCAGGCCGCGCATTTGCGAGATGGACTCCAGCGTCAGTCCTTGCTCCGCCAGCGCCAGCGTTTCTAACAGAGTCTTTCCGGCCTTCTTCCGCTTCTTTTGAATTTTAATCGGCACCTTCAAGAGCGAGCGTTTTTGAGCCTCTTCGGGATGCATGTGTTTAAACATTTCGACGATGGTCATAAAATTGTCGCCATATTTTTCAAGCTTGGCGGCACCGACGCCGGAAATACCGGACATTTGTTCGGGTGTATCGGGGAAATAGAGCGCCATTTCGCGGAGGGAGCGATCGGAGAAAACCACAAAAGGCGGAACCCCTTCCTCCTGCGCCAGCCGGAGGCGCTCGTTGCTCAACTGTGCGAAAAGCGGTTGGCAATAGTCGCCCGTCATTCCTTTGAACGATTTACGTTTCCCTCGCTTCTGGAGGATCACCTCAAAACCCTGTTTCCCGCGTAACACGAGTTGCCCCTTTGAGGTGAGCTCCAGCGCGGAATAGTTGTCCTGATTTTGGATCAGGCAATCTTGGGCGAGTAGCTGATCAATCATGCGTCGCCAATATTTTTTATCCTCGTCCCTACCCGCGCCGTAGGTCTTGAGCTGATCATGCCCCATCTGTTTGATCTTCTGTGTTTTGGCCCCCACCACAATATCGGCAATATGCACCGCACCAAATTTTTGCCCAGATCGATAAATCGCCGACATAATTTTCTGCGCCGGAATCGTGGCATCCGACCGCTCCACATCGCCCATGCAAATATCGCATGTTTTGCAGTTATCCTTTGCGTAGTCCTCGCCAAAATACCCTAAAATACTCTTCCGGCGGCAGACGTTTGCCTCGGCAAAGCGTACCATTTGAAAGAGCTGTTTCTCCGCCACCTGACGTTCGTTTGGATCTTCGGTCTGATCAATAAAGTAGCGAATCCGCACAATATCGCCCCGACTAAAAAAGAGGCGGCAATAGGCCGGTTCGCCATCGCGGCCTGCACGACCGGTTTCCTGATAGTAGCCCTCCATGTTTTTCGGAAGGTCCCCATGCAGCACAAATCGGACATTCGATTTATCGATTCCCATGCCAAAGGCAATCGTCGCCACGATCACATGAACCTCGTCGCGGTTAAACCGATCCTGGTTTTCCTTACGCTGCTTCGGGGTCAGCCCTGCGTGGTAGGCCAGGGCACGGACCCCCTGCTCCTGTAAAAACTCTGCCGTCGACTCCACACTCTTGCGCGTGGTGCGGTAGATAATGCCCGACTCCCCCTGCCGTTCATGCAGGAACTCTAGAATCTGAAGATCCAAACTCTCCTTGGGAACCACTTGATAAAAAAGGTTGGGACGGTCGAACGAAGCCCGCGTTAAGTGGGGATTGCGCAAGCCAAGCTTGTTGACGATGTCGTCGGAAACCTTATGCGTGGCCGTCGCCGTAAAAGCCGCTACCGCCACCTTGGGGAAATACTTCACGATCATCGAGAGCGAGAGATAATCGGGACGGAAGTCATGGCCCCACTCCGAGATGCAGTGCGCTTCGTCGATGGCAAAGAAAGAGACCCGCGCCTGCTTGAGCGTGGCCATGAACTCCGGCATGGCAAAGCGTTCGGGCGAAACATAGAGGAGATCAAGTTGATGGTTGTCCAACGCCTGAAAAACCTGGTAGCGCTCCTTCGGGGAGAGTGAACTATTCAGGAATTCCGCATCCAGCCCATTCGCTTTAGCCGCATCGACCTGGTCTTTCATCAACGAGATCAGCGGGCTCACCACCACGCACAGCCCTTCGCGCATGTGCGCCGGCAGTTGGTAGCAGAGCGACTTTCCACCGCCCGTCGGCATCACCGCAAACACATCCCGGTTGTCGAGCAATGCCTCAACAATCCCCTCCTGATTGGGTCGAAAGCTACTGAATCCAAAAATTTGTTTCAGAATATCGTTGGATGAATTTTTCATTCCCACACCACCTTTGTTTTGGGATAAGTTGGAATGGTTCGATCTTTTGTCAGGATGATCATGCCGTGTACCTGTGCCGTGGCGATAATGATCCGGTCGAACGGATCGCAGTGGATGGGCGGGAGCTGGGTGGAGGCCAAGGCAACTTCAACATCTACCGGAACCTCGTGAATCCCAAAACAAGAGAGATTTTCATGCAGAAATTCTTCACATGAGCGAGGGATTGAAACTTTCCCCTTGTTAACAAGAAGTCCTATTTCAGTCGCTGTAATTGATGAAATAAACAGACTGTCAGACTCGTCGTCCAGCAATTGAAGAAGTTTTGACGGCAATAATTCGCGATTCATGCACAGCCAAATAAACGTGTGCGTATCCAACAAGAGCATTAGCGATATTCCTCTGGCCACAAATCTTCGGTCGATTCAAAAGGATCGCACAGATACCCCCCTTTACCATTATATTCAGGCAAAGGATCTGGTAGTTTCTTTTTTTTCTCTACCATCCGATGCACCACCACATCCACCACCGGCTTATTGTTCTTGCAGATGGTGTAGGGTTCTCCGGTTTCACAGACCTGCTGGATCACCTCGGAAAGATGCGTCTTGGCCTCGTAGATATTGATTCGTTTGTCCATTCCCAACCTCCGCAAGCAAGATAGTTGGTCAACTTGGCCAAATCAAGTAAAATAAAGAATGTGATTTCGTATATGGGAATGTACTTTTGGAGAGGGCGTCAAGTAATACGTAGTAAAAACCTACTCCCCTGCCTTCAGTTCCGCGATACGCTGCATGATGAGCGCGGCGTAGGCATCGTAGGCCTTACGACCAGAGCCAAGCACCTGGAAATCCTCTTGAGTGATCGGCTTGCCGTAGGTGATGGTTACCTTACAGGGCTTAATGAAGTTCATCCCTTTCGGATACGCCTTGTAGGTTCCAGCAATGTAGGAAGGAACCACGATGCAGCCCGACTTTTCAATGATGAAACCGATGCCGCCCTTGGCCTCCTGTAGCTCGCCATCCTCTGAGCGCGTGCCTTCGGGGAACATTGAAACCGCCTTGCCTTCCTTCAGCATTTTAATGGTGGTCTTCAGCGCCCGCATATCGCCGGTTCCACGCGAAACGGGGATGCAGCCGACCTTGCTCATCCACCACGTGCCAAACTTGGAATTCCAAAGTGTATCGCGTGCCATGAAATGGATTGGACGTCCGCGATAACCGGCACCCACGGCGGGCGGATCGAGGAAGCTGGCATGGTTTGAAGCCAGTAGCACACCGCCTTGGTCGGGAATATGCTCCACCCCGCGAACACGTAAGCGATTCCAGAACAGCAGAAATAGTTTAAAGAGCTGCGTCGAAGCCTGATAGACCCGTAGATCCTTCATGGTTTCATATTTCACCAACTCGTTCATACCCCCTCCTTCACGGATTTAATAACCGTTTGAATGACCTCTTCAAGATTCATGGCCGTACTGTCAATAACTTGGGCTCCAGGAGCCACAACGAGCGGATCGGCCTTGCGGGTTGCATCAATCTGGTCGCGCTTCTTCAGACTCTCCATCACCTCGTGCGCCTTCTCGTCCTCGCCCCCGGCAACAAGCTCGCGGTAGCGACGCAACGCCCGCTCCTCCGGATCGGCATCCAAATAGAACTTATAGGGAGAGTCCGGAAAAACCACCGTGCCGATATCGCGCCCCTCCATCACCAGCGACCCAAAGGCTGCAAGTGCTTGGAGATTCTCGACCACAAACTTCCGTACCTCGGGAACCGCCGCCACATCCGCGACCGCTTCGCGCACTCCCTTCTCTCGCAGCTCCTGCACCGGAACATCGCCATCGATCGAAAAAACCGAAGCCCCCTCCTGCACAAAGAAGTCCCACTCGGCAGTATGCATCGATTCAACCACCGCCGCCGCATCCTTCGTGTCCACGCCCTTGCGGATCGCCTGCCACGTCACACCGCGGTATAGCGCACCCGAGTCCACATAGATAAACCCCAGTTCCGCCGCCACGCCCTTCGACACCGACGACTTCCCCGAGGCCGACGGCCCGTCGATTGCAATTGTCTTTCCCATAACACTCTCCAATCAAAAATTTAATACGCCCATTTTTAAAGCACCGATCCTCCAAGCAAAAGCCCAAAGCGAACCTTTCAAAACCTATACAGCTACCCGCTTACGGAATCCGGGTAAAGTGATGTGACTTGCTTATATACGGCAAGCGTTTAAACCAATACAATACTGGGTCACGAAACGATTCAATACATTAACCTTATCAGGAGAAACGCAATGGGATCCAAAGACAAAGGCGGCAAAGAAGCGAAGAAAGAAGCCAAACTGAGTCCAAAAGAAAAGAAACAGGCGAAGAAAAACAAGAAAAACAACAAATCACATGCG
>JAUXGY010000218.1 GCA_030621805.1 Kiritimatiellales bacterium
AATGGCCAGAATGGCCGCTCTTTTTATATGACCCCGGTAAGGAGCTAACCATGACAAAAGAAAAAAAAGACGATCTTAACGAGCAGCAATCATTTCTAAACGGCCACGAAGAACTCCTGAAATCGATTACTCCAGAACCCGAAATCCCGGACGAGCAACCGGAAGCGGTTGACGAGGTCGAGAAACCCGCCGTGACCTCGGAGGAGCAAGAAACCCCCATTATCGAAGAAGCCCCCCCTGTGGCTGAAGAACCTGCGCCGGAAATCGCACCTGAACCGACTGAGAAAACTCCGGTTGCACAACCCCTTCCGAAAACCAAGAAACCCGCACCGGTTTCCGGACCAAACAAGCTGGGCGGAAAAAAGAAAAAGAAAACAGCGGCACCGCCCCAGCATTCTCAGCAGCATGAAGATCTCCTTAAAAAGCAGGCGCTGGAGCAACAGGAAGTCAAAGAAGTCCTCGTCTTCCTGAAAAAATATACCAAACCGGTCACGATTGGCCTCGCTGTTATCTGTGCAGTTGTACTCGTTGACAAGTTCTTTAAGACGAAACGCTATCAAAAGGAAGCCAGAGCGGATATCGCGCTAATGAATGCCCGCTCGGCGGACGACCTGCAAAAGGTTTTCGATGACTATGCCTCCACCCCCTCCGGACCAATGGCCTTGATGGCGTTGGCTCGCGAAAAGTTTAACGCGGGGCAAATCGACGAGGCAGCAGTGCTCTACACCCAATTTGCCAAGACATACGGCAATAATGAACTTGCGGTGCAGGCAGAACTCAACCTGATCGCCTGCAAGGCATCCAAGGGTCAGCAGCAAGAGGCCCAGTTGCTCTACGGTGAATTTGCAAAAAAACATGCCCATTCATATCTGGCACCGTCCGCCCTGATGGGCAAGGCCCGCTGCCTTGAGACCCTCGGAGAGCTCGACGAAGCCCGAATCGTCTATGAAGACATTAAGGTTAACTTTCCGAAAAGCATGTGGTCTCGGCAGGCCGATGCCAACCTGAAAGTGGTGCTTGGAAAGATGTAAAGGCTCCCTCCCCCTGATCCTTCGTAAATGCCCCGCAACCCGGGGCATTTTTTATTCGGGCCTTGCGAACCGCCACTGGCGCAAAAGTCGCAGAGGCCTGCGACCCTCCCGTAATATTTGTGTGGAGGGGCAGAGGCCTCTCTGCCTGGTGCTGGGGCGTTTTTGCCTAGGTCTCGGTTGAGGAGGAATCTTCGAGCAGAAGGTTTCGGGCACTGACACATGGACCGGGAAACATTTCGAGGAACTCCTCTGGATTTTCATCGTAGAGCCCGACCATCGACTCATAGGCCGGTCGACCGTAGCGTAACTCGGAGCCCAACTCCTGAGTTTCAACATTCTGCATCACAAAGAAAAGTTCGTCGGCGGTGGAGTCCTGCACATTGAGCAACAGGCAAAACTTTTTTGGATCCACCTTTTCCATATTACGCGTGTGAATGCTGTATTTCACATATTCGACCACTCGATGGTTTAAACCGGCTTCGATGATATAGATTAGCTCAACAAGTTCAACGCGGGTAAGCACCAGGCGCACATTCGGAGCGGCAATGTCGGCGGGGAGCATTGTATTGATTTGCTCCAGCGACTGGTCAAACTCCTCGATGATCTGTTCTTTTGCCAGATCTGCCGTCTCGGGAATCCAGTGGATCAGGATGTTGTGCTGAAGATCGGAGTAGAGCAACGGCAGGTCAATACGAAAGCTTGCCTCGCAATCGGCACAATCGATGCGGTTGAGGCGGTTTTCAAGCAAAGCTTGCTTAAGCTCCGGTTCAGCCCCGGCATTCACCGCCTCGTACAGTTCGACATCCTGCTGGGTGCCGCAGGAAGGGCATTTAATGTTGAAGATTTTGCTCATGAAAGACCTCTTGTGTTTAATCGTTTATCGTTCAGGATGGCGTGGTATTGGTGCTCAATATCGGAGATCTCACGTTGCCAGAACATCTCGCTACCCCAGTCGGGAAAGTTACTCTGAAAACGAAAATCGTCCACCTGTGTGCTACACCAGCTCAGGAAATAGATGATCCGCATGGCGCGGAGGATTTCAACGAGCCGTAGCGTGCGATCGTCAAATTCAAGAAACTGCTCGTAGCCTTCGAGAATCAGGTTGATCTCGTGGCCAACGTGGTTGGCGTGGCCGGGCAGTAACAACCAGATATCCTGCACGGGCGGCCCCATTACCATGTCGTCGAAATCAATCACCATCAGCCCTTCGCCAGAGCGTTCGAGGATATTCGCACGATGGCAGTCGCCATGGATACGCTGAAGATCGATGCCCTCAAATTCGCGCAGGGCAATCTCGACAATTCGAGAGGTAATGTCCTTGAACCGCCCCGCCTGATGGGGCGAAAGGAAATCGCCATCAAGCAGTTGGTTGATTTCCGGGATCGTGGTGGTTTCCGGGTGCATACGCAGGCGGTGTTCAGCCTCGCGGCGGCTACCGGCCAGATGGATGCGACCGATCAGGTTACCCAGGCGCCGCCATCCCTCATCGGTATGCAGCTGCATTTCGCGGCCGGATCGCTTGGGGAAAACCGAAAATAAAATTCCATCATACTCGCCGATCGTACCGCCGCCCGCAATTTCCAGCGGAGCCACCACCGGGATTTCATCGGCGGTGCAGTCGGCCACAAAATCATGTTCATCCTGCAAGGTCGAACGCTCCCAGCGGCCCGGACGGTAGAACTTGGCAATCAGTCGCTCTCCGGCGGCCGACTCCAGCTCGTAGACGCGGTTGATATAGCTCGGCAGTGGTGCAGTCAAGCCTGTCAGCGGAAGATCCATTGCGATTTCAACCGCATCGAGGATGCAGTCGGGCGTTAGGTTTTCAAAGCCCGCACTCATAGATCCAGTGCCCTGAAGAGTTCGTCGGCATCCTCGAACGAGTCCAACACCAGATCAGCACCCTCGGATTTGAGTGTGGCGCGATCAAACTGGCCGTTGCAGACGGCCACAGAAACCATCCCATTCGCGCGGGCGGCCGCGACATCGGACGGAGTATCGCCCAAAAGAAAAGCTCGTTCAGGATACCCGGCGCGTTCCAGTGCAAGTGCTGCCATACGGTTGCGGTCGCCATGGTCATCGCCAAAGCCACCGACGTTGCCAAAGTATGCACTGAGCTCGGCATGCCGGAGCTTAATGCGGGCGCAGGCCTGAATGTTGCCCGTCACCAATCCAAGCGACCAATGTTTGGATACCCGTTCTAGGAAATCTCCCACCCCCGGAAAAACAATAGGCGGAGTGGCAAACATATTACGGTCCAAAAAATCGGGAAGCTTCTCGAAAAAGAGCTGTTCCGCAACGGGATCGGGTGAAATTCCCTGCTCGCGCATCAGTTGTGCGAGTACACGGATATCGGTGGCACCGGCAAAGTTAATATGGTCCATATCCACCGGAACGCCGAACACCTCGGTAAAGGCATCACCAAAGGCACTGCTACCCGCCCCGGGGGCCTGTAGCAGTGTGCCGTCGATGTCGCAAAAGATATACCGGCCAGGTGCCGTCATGGTGCGCTCTAGTCGACGAGGTCGATCAGCTCGTTGATGGCGTCAGTCTCAGAGGATTCTTTCTGCGGACGTTCCTGCGGCTTCTGTTCGCTACCAGACGCTTTCTTTGTCGGGCGACGACGGGGCGGACGGTTGCGGTTGCTGCGATCATTTCCTCCGCGCTCCGTCCGGCGTGGGCTATCGGATTCCGAGCCCCCAAAATCGAAGGCTTTGCGGAAGGTACTCACCCGCATGACGTCCAGTCCGCGGCTTAGCGCAATTTTTTCGACCGCGGCATTTCCAGAAATCAGAATAGTGCCCGCACCTTTCGAGGCGGCCACCTTCACCACCTGTTTGGCATGAGCTTCGGGCGACTTACTATAGAGCACGGTAATCTCCTCAAACTTCTTGCCTGCGGGAGCCTTATGAAGCGGACTTCCGGAGAGAACCACGACTAGATCCACCTTTTCGCGCTCCGCAAAACGCGATAAGCGACGGAGCATCTGAAGTTGATTACGAGGCGGAATCTTGCCTTTCATACCCAAGGCTTCGTTAAGGGATAGTCCATCCACAACCAGCAGGGTCTTACTTGCTTTAAACAGGTTAAATAAACCCATAATATTTCCTTTTTGTTAGGTTTTCGTTGTTCCATGCACATACACCGCCGTGTCGGCCGTAGCGTCGTATGAGTGTCCGCTACCGCTTGGCCGTGTGTTGACGTGCAATAAAAGGGG
>JAUXGY010000277.1 GCA_030621805.1 Kiritimatiellales bacterium
AACTACGGGTTTGAACCATGAATAAGCACCCCGTTTCAAAATATTTCCTTTACCCTTGCGCCACCCTGTATATTTGCTATCTTACTAAAAGCGAGGGAGATAAAGGAACGGAATGCGACTCCCTGAACGTTGACTTTAAAAGGGATTACGGATTCCAAGCTAGTTACGACAGTTCGAATCTGTTCGCCCGCTCCACTTTCAAAGGGCTGAAACTCCGGTTTCAGCCCTTTTTTTTATGACCGACTGCACGATGATCAGGGTAAAGAACATGATGATCGCTAGGGTTGCGAAGAGCAATAGCAGCGCATCGTAGGAGGTGAAGCTTTTGCCCAGCATCTCCCATTGGTCTGCAAAAATCTCCCAACTGATGGAGCGGGAAACAAAAATGCCGGCGGCCGCAGCGGCCGCACAAACCAGACTTATGGTAAACGCCGTGGAGAGGGATTTGTTGGCGGAGGGGATCAGCGCCATGGTCTGGGAAGTGCCCGCCACACCCGCCACACCCGCAATCAAACTATAAGCCCAGACGCAAAATCCCACGTGAACCAGCATTGACCACGGAACCCAATGGCGTGCGAGCATAGCCAACATAACCAAGGCATAGGCCAGATGCGTTATCCGGAAGACCTGCCGAACACCAATGTGGTCAACCGCGCGGCCGCCCAACCAGCATCCCACTGTGCCGCCCACGAGAACCATCGTTCCCATCAGTGTGATCCGAGCAGGAGCAAAGCCAAAAACGTCTTTTTGCATCAAGGCGAACACCATCGGAATGGCGGCCGTGAAAAGCGTGATCAGAAAGATATAGGTATTAAACTGGATGTAGCCCGGAACGGCGATCACTGTGCGCAGAGCCTTCAGCAGAGGTTGCCGGTGGTCCGACTCACCTCGCCTGTTTTCCAACTCCGGAATACGCGCATAGGTAAAGTAGCGCAGTATCGCGGCCACCAGCACCAGTACCAACATGAGTTGGAATACTGCCATCGACTGGCTGGCCTCGAGCACCCGCGTAATCAATAGCGCAAAGAAAATACTGACCAACTGAAAGGTCACCCGTAGTCGACCAAAAAAACGACCGCGAATTTCTTTGGGAATGATTGGATTAAGCAGTGCGAACCAGCTGGCCCCCTGCAGGCTCCCACCAATGCAATACACCAGCAACGCAACAATAATGAGTTTCATAGACAACGAATGATCCAGCCATCCCACCGCTATAATCAGAAAAATGCTGACGATAAGAAGAAGCTGTCCAGCCAATGCGAGCCTCTTTTTCCCAAAGCGATCCGAGTAGAAGGCAAAGGGCAATAAAAGGAATGTGCTCAACAACGGGGGGAGCGCAAAGAGCATGGCAATCGCGGCACTGGAAATACCGAGCTTTGAAAAATAGTTCAAATAAAACCCGTTTAGAAACAACGAACTAGAGAGCATCCCCAAGCATTGATTGAGAATGATGACATTAAAAACCCGTTTCCGCTGCTGATCGGTAAGCATCTACGCATCTTCCCAAACCACTGGATGGCTTCAAGCCCCTTTCGTAGAATTCGTATTGGCGGGGTTGCGCATTTCCCCTACGGTGTCTCTCATGGAAGCAGGACTCTACATTGTTGGAACCCCGATCGGAAACTTAGGCGATCTCTCGCTACGGGCATTGGAAACCCTGAAGGAGGTCGAGTTGATCGTGGCCGAGGACACCCGTCATACACGACGGTTGACCCAGCGCTACGAAATCGACACGCGCATGATAAGTTGCCATAAATTTAACGAGGTTCAGCGGTCGGAGCAAATCATTGATCGCATCCAAAATGGTGATGCTGTTGCAATGGTTACGGACTCGGGCATGCCGGGCATCTCCGACCCCGGTGCACGCGTAGTGGCACTCTGCCGCAAAGCGGGCGTGATGATCACCTCCGTTCCCGGTCCGGCCGCCGTCACAACGGCCGTAGCACTGAGCGGATTTGGGGAAAAGGGATTTATCTTTGCCGGCTTCCTTCCGCACAAAAGCGGTGGGCGCAAGCGCGACTTGCTCAAATGGGCCGAAGCCGACCTTCCTGTGGTTCTCTACGAATCACCCTACCGCCTTCTTAAACTCATGGGCGAAATTGCCGAGCACCTCGGGAGCGACCGCTCCGTATTTGTTGGTCGAGAACTCACCAAGAAGTTTGAGGAAATGACTACAGGCACCCCTTCGGATATACTTTCCAGCTACGACGGTCGCACTGTTAAAGGGGAATGCGTGGTTATTATCCAGCCCATTCCACGCCGCCCTCGATCTAGGTAAAACAGGATCGTTTGGCTTTTTCCTGACTATTCGCGTTGAACTCAAAAGCTCGAGTGCTACTATTCTGACTACCGAAAGAAAAACAGGGTTAAACATGGGTTCAGGTAACAGTCAGGATAATCTAACGGCGGCTCACATCGACACCGCCGCCGTCATCCGGGTGGAAGGGCGTGGTTCGTTCAAGACCAGCCCGCCCATGAAGAAGTTCATCCACCAAACCATCGACACCCACTCCGCAGAACATATCCTGATCGACATGTCGGACTGCACCGGCATGGACAGCACCTTCATGGGCGTCGTGGCAGGGATTGCCTGCTATATTAAAAGCAAGCCGGATGTGACGTTCAAACTCATCAACCTCTCTGAAAAGAACAAGAAATTGCTCGTCACACTAGGCGTCGATCGAGTCGTCGATTATTCCCTGTCGGCAACGTGCAAAGAGACCCAATTGGCCACACAACCCGGCGAAGAAATTGAGATCATGGACTCTTCTTTTTCCGACAAGTTGGAGGCCGCAAAAACCTCGCTCGAAGCCCACGCGACCCTCATCAACATCAACTCGGACAACTATGCAAAGTTCAAAGCAGTCGTGGAGCTTCTGCAAGACGACGTCGATGCTCTGAACCCCTAAGCCCCCCCCCTTACCCGAGCGGAGTTACACCTTTCTTAAGGATAATGTTTCCGTATTTCGCCGTCGTTCCGGTCACCACACAGGCATAGGCCTTTTCTGCGCGGTCATAGAAAGCGAAGCGGTCGATGCGCTCCGGGGCGGGTGCTTCCGGAGCAGACTTGCGGATGGCCACCATGTAGTCGACCTCCACCTGTGGATCGAGTTCATCGCCCGCCACCGCCGCCATCATCGCCAACGGCGGCGCATAGGCATCGAGTTCAAAAAGCGGGACGATGCCTTCGAGCAAATCTGGAATCTGCAGGCCATCACCGCGCAGTACATTCTTCGGGCAAAACGTATGCGCTGGAAAATGGGCATCGGCGAGAATGATTTCATCGCCATGGCCCATCTCGGCCAAGATCTTCAGCAGTTCCGGGCTAATGATTGGATCGATTCCTTTAAGCATCTTTTTTCTCCTCTTCGGGTTAGGCTTCTTTTGCGTGATGGATGTTGTGCGTACGCCATCCGTAGAGTGCGATGACAATGAAGCAGATAAACGGAAGAACAAACGAAGAACGTGTGGCCGAAAGGCCAAGGAATCCCTCTCC
>JAUXGY010000483.1 GCA_030621805.1 Kiritimatiellales bacterium
CCCACGCTTCGAGCAACTGCTGTTGGAGGGCAATACATTCGGCATCGGCCAACGGATTGGGCTCGCCAGTGGCCTCGATACCGACTTGATGGAACTGGCGTTTGCGCCCGGCCTGCGGGCGCTCGCAGCGGAACATGGGAGCGATGTAGAAAACACGGGCATTCCGCCCTTCCTCGCCCTTCCCCGCCAAGTGGCGAATGGTGCCGGCGGTGCCTTCCGGACGTAGCGCGAGTTTGCGGCCGCCGCGGTCCTCGAAGGCATACATCTCTTTCTGCACCACATCGGTGGTATCGCCGATGGAGCGTTCGAAGACGGAAAGCTTTTCGAGCGACGGGGTGCGCAGCTCTTCGTACCCGTAGCAGGAGAAGAGTTTGCGGGCGCGTTCCTCGATCATGCGCCAAAGATAGATCTCCGGCGCATGGATGTCGGACATGCCCTGCAGGGGCTGGAACTCAGATGATGCCATTTTCGATTTCCGATTTATGATTTCCGATTTATGGGTCTGCGACGCCTTGATTTAGCAACACTAACGCAATCGGCAATCGGCATTCTTAAATCGGCAATGTTAGCAGCCGGTGATTCTTTCGCGCATGATTTTTCCGGGCTTGAACTTAACCACCTTGCGGGCCGGGATGGTCACCACGTCTTCCGGCTTATTGGGGTTGCGCCCGATGCGTTGCTTGCGTTCGCGAACCTCGAACACACCGAAATTGCGGAATTCAATGGTTTCGCCTTCATCCAGTGCGTCGACAATGTAGTCGAGGGTCTTCTGGATTACGGCATAGACATCCTGCTGAATTAAGCCGGTTTCATCGGCAATACGCATCACTAAATCTCTCTTGGTCATTTATATATCCCCTTGGTTTTAAGGTGTTTCAACAAATCGCATAGGCCTGCGTGCTAAAATGATCCACGGATAATAGTCAGCCGAAGGGCACGGTCAAGCTAATCCTATAGCAATTAATGGATTAGAGAACATATCGCCCTTCGGGCGGGCTTTCCCCTCGCCCGTTTCAACCGCTGGCATTGCGCAACTTCCCTTCATGCCTATAATCACGGCCATCAGGAAACTTGGCTGTGGAAACCGGTATCGACAAGGACACCTTCAAGCAGATCTTCCGTGACCACTGGAATGCGTTCACGGCGAAAAACCCTTTGCACTACGCTACCGGCTACCATGACGAAGTGGTTCAAAAGATGCTCGACTGCGGCGATCCCGAAAAAATGGGCTTCGCACAATACCGCTGCACTTCCTGCGGCGAAACCCACCGCGTTGCTTTCAGTTGCAAGTCCGCCTTCTGCCTCTCCTGCTCCAAGGTCTACTCAGACCAGTGGGTGGACTTCATCGGTCGTCGCATGTTTACCGGTGTCGTCTACCGCCATATCGTCCTGACGGTTCCGGACTCGCTCCGCCTCTGTTTCTACCGCAACTCGGACATCCTGCTTTCCCCGTTCATGCGGGGCGGACACGCTTGCCTGCTCGATGTCTTGGAAACCTGCGCAAAAGTCGAGCTCGACATCGGTTCCATCATCGTCCTGCAAACCGCCGGACGACCGGGAATCTACAACCCCCATCTGCACATCCTGCTCACCGAGGGCGGCATTACCCCGGAAAACAGATGGAAGAGCATTTCGT
>JAUXGY010000164.1 GCA_030621805.1 Kiritimatiellales bacterium
TCGTAAAAACCAAACTGCGACAGCGGACCGACGTGCCGGTTTGCATAGCGGAATCCATCGCCTTCCGGCGGGCGCACCTCGCCTTCCGGCATGTCGGCGGGCATCTGCGCCACGCCCCCGGCGCGGATGGACGGCGGGTGATCCTGCTCCAGCCCCATGAGCTCCGAGGCGAGCGACCAGACGAGCACGGGATAGAGTGGCGTCAGGAAAAAATCGTTTTGGGCGGGATCAAAGTTTAGCACATAAACCGTGCGATCCTCCTGCGAAGTTTTATAGATGAGCGGAACGCCTTCGTCCGTTTCGGCCAGCACCACCGCCTGCCCCGGCGGTTCGATTTGACGGATGCCGCCCACCACGCGGCCGTCCAAATTGGCATAGCGCATCAGCGGGTGCGACGGCAGCACCACCCGTACCGCCGCCTCCACCGGCTCGCCTGAAATACCTGACCAAGACGGCGAGCTTCCTGCGGGGGCAAAGACCGCTAGTCTCGGCGCGGAAGCAGAGTCAGCACTCCCTCGGAAAAGCTCCAGATCGGGTTCGGTGTTGGTCAGCAACAAGCCATTGACTCCTCCACCAAATGCCTCGACGCAGAGTTGCCAGAACAGGTGCGTTTCGGGGGCACGCACCGCCACGCGCACCGGGGCGCTCTCCGGCACCACAGCATAGGCCGTGTTATCGCGCTCCAGCGCATCGTCGTGTTCGAGCGCAAGGATCCAACGGCCCGGCGACCCGTTGGGGATGGTGGTGGTCACCGGTTCATTCAGTCCCGGCTGCAGTGTAAGCGGGAAAACCCGTTGCAGATTTTCCGCCGTTGAGTGCGACAACACCACATCGAGTTCCACCGGTTCCGCCGCTCCGGAGAAGATTCGAAAGAAGATGCCCAGCGGTTGGTTTTCGCCGGGGATGCGGCGCACATCGAACGCGGTGATGCCCGCATTGTCCGCCGGCGTACCGACCTTGACGAGCTCGATCCCGTCCGGCAGGGCACCCGCAAAACATCCGTCGGAAAAGAGAACCATGCGCTGTTCACCCGCCATGGAATCGTCGCGCACAAAATGGTTCAGTGCTTCCGCATTAAAGGGCATATCGGTTCCATGCACGGCATCGAGACCGCGCATCAATTCGCGACGGTTACCCGTGAAACCTGTGACTGAAAGCAACTCGCCGGAGAGCGAGAAAACCGCAGCGCGTCCGCCCGCTGGGAGCGACCGCACCAACCCGCGTGCCGCGCTACGCGCCGCGTCCATCCGCCCATCCGCGTTCATGCTCAGGCTGTTGTCGACCACCAGCACCAACCGTCCGGCGCCATCGCCCTTGCTCAGAATGGGCTGTGCAAGTGCGAGCACCAGAAGAATAAACGCCAGTGCCATAAGCAGTAGGCTCAGCCAGTCGCGCAGCTTTTGGAGCAACGAGGCCGCGCGCCGCTCCTGAAAGATTCCTGCCCATAAAAACCAGGCGCTGGTCTTTTTGCGCACCGGATGCACCTTGATGAGGTAGACCAGCGCCAATGGAATCAGTGCCAGCAAGCCCCATAGGAAATGCGGAAGCAGAAAACTCATGCCACCAGCCCGCCGTTGCGAAGGATAACCTCAACCACCTTGTCGAACGGGACATCCGAAAAGGCCTGTACATAGCCGATACCCCGGCGCGAGCACTCCCGCTTCAGGTCGGCATTCCACGTCTCAAAGAGCTTTTCATAGCGGGCCGTCTCAGATGGAGTAATGGTCACCTTGCGGCGCGCTCCGCTCTCCACGCATTCGAGTTCTACATCGCCCTTCCAATCGCAATGGATTTCATCGGGGCTGAGCGTCTGAATGCAGAAGACATCATGGCGGCTCCATTTTAATAATTTAATTGCTTCACCGTAGCCTTCCGGCACCAGAAAATCCGAAACCAACACGCAAACCCCGGGGCGCTTTACGTGCTGCTGAAAGGCGCGCGCACAGCCCGCCAAATCGGTCGTGTCGCCAACGAGCGGTGCCGCCTCCAGCATACGCAGCATGGGAAACACCTTCCCGCGCCCGTGCGACGGGCGCATGAGCACGCCGAGTTTGTCCGACACCGAATAAAGAGATACGCGGTCGTGACTTGCGAGAGCAATGTAGCCGAGCGCCGCCACCACCTGCCGGGCGAACCTAGATTTGGCCTCCATGGAGCGACTGCAATCGAGCAACAGATGAACGGTGACGTCCTCCTCCAATTCATAGAGCTTGACGACCAGCGACCCGAGGCGACCGTATATGTTCCAGTCGACATGGCGGTAGTCGTCGCCCGGGTGATACTCCGCATAGTCGGCGAAATTGATTCCGCTACCCTTGCGTGTACTGCGCCGGTCGGCGTGCATGGAACCCCCGAGCACCTTGCGCGTGAGCAAGAAGAGCGTTTCCAATCGCCTAAGAAATTCCGGGTCGGTTAGCATTTCCGGGTGAGTCCCTCGACAATATCCGAGGTCGAAACCCCTTCGGCTTCACCTTCGAAATTGAGCAATACACGGTGGCAGAGTGCCGGAACTGCAACCGCGTTCACATCCTCCACCGCCACATGGTAGCGCCCGTGGGTGAGCGCATGGATGCGGGCGGCGGCCATAATGGTTTGAGCCGCGCGCGGCGATGCGCCATAGCGGACATAGCGGGCCACGTCGTGCGGTGCGTTTTCATTTTCCGGATGGGTGGAGAGCACTAGTTTAACGAGATAGTCGCGTACCTCCTGCGCCACCGGAACCTGCGCCGCCGTCCGGCCCATTTCCAGAATCTGCTGGCCAGAGATCACCTTGTTGATTTCCGGGCGCTCCAATCCCGTGGTGCGGTCAAGAATAGTTCCAATCTCCTCATGGCTCGGCAACAGGATAGAGAGTTTGAAGAAGAAGCGGTCAAGCTGTGCCTCGGGTAGCGGATAGGTGCCATCCATCTCGATCGGGTTCTGCGTTGCGAGCACAAAATAGGGAAGCTCCATCCGGTGCGTGGTTCCGCCGATCGTCACCGTTTTTTCCTGCATCACCTCCAGCAAGGCCGACTGCGTTTTGGGGGTGGCGCGGTTAATTTCGTCGGCCAGCAGAATATGCGTAAAGACGGGCCCGTGCTGGAATTCGAACTCCTTGGTTCCGTTTCGATCCACCATAATATTGGTTCCCAACACGTCGGCGGGTAGCAAATCCGGGGTAAATTGTATCCGGCTGAAGTCCAGATCCATCACCTGCGCGAGCGTCTGCACTAAGGCCGTCTTGCCCAGCCCCGGAACCCCTTCAAGCAACACATGCCCGCCCGCCACGATCGCCGTCAGCACCTGCTCGACCACCGCCTCCTGCCCCACGATAAACCGCCCGATTTCCGAACGCATGGTTTTAAACTGCTTCGTAAACTCCTGCACGGCCAACTCCATCGACTCCTCACCCATATCCATTCTCCTTTTGCTTTTGTTGGAACCACGGAATACACGGAGCACCCGGAAAAAGCATTTCTAGGTTTCCGTGTATTCAGTGTATTCCGTGGTTAAAAACCCCTATCGCTACTCTGACTTTTCTTCCTCTGGTTCGCTTTTCACATTGTGGATTTCATTAAAATAGGTTTTCACGCCGTGCTTCATCTCTTCGGGAATATCCTCGCGCTGCACGAAGGCCTCGACCTGCTGCGTGTAGCCGCCCATCGCCTTTTCCGAGCCCGGATCCGAAGCGACCCCCGCCCCGCTGGCGGCATCCTCGATCCGCTTTTGCGACTCGCCTTCGCCCAGTTGCCCCGACAAATGCTCCAATGTTCCGGTGGAGGGTGTGGATTCCCTCGGGTTACGACGCGAACGATCTACCCCCTCGCCCGCTTGAAGTCCACCCCCCGGTTTATTGCCGTTTCCGGCACACTTTCCCTGTCCCTGCTGTAGCTTTTTCCGCATCTGATCCAACGCCGACTTCGCCTGCTTGCGGGCACCCAGCTGTTTCATCCCCTGGCTATTCTTTCCGAGCGACTGGTTGACCTTGTTTTGGCACGCCTTCGAGCATTGCCCGGAGTTCTTTTGCTCCTGCTGCATTTTCTGGATCTGCTGGCTCATGGCTCGCGCATCGCGGCGACTCCCGCTCTGGGACGACGCCATCGACTTTTCCGTCTGCTCAATCTTGGAGGCGAGTTTTTCAAGCGCCTTGCGTTTGGCGGCTCCGTCTTTCGAGCCAATCTTCATTTGATTAAGTTCGTCCGCCGCCTGCTTGTATTTTCGTTGCGACAGCGCCTTGCCCAGCGCCGAGGTTTCGCGGCTCTGACGAAGTTGCTGCGCCAGCTCCGCTAAATAGTTTTCGTCGGCCCGCGTATCGAGTTCATTCTGCATCATGGCCAAATGATGATCGATTTCCGAAAGCCGCCGCATGAGTGCTTTGCGATCTCCATCCACCGGAAGTTCCCTCATCATTCTTTTCAGCGTGGGGTCCTCCATCATTTCCGCCGCGTCCGCATCCATCCGCTCCGTCAGCTCGTCGAGCGCCTCGCCCAGCTCTTCGGCCAGCTCCTCCGAAAGAGCCTGCGTGGCCTCGGCCTCCGCCCGCGCCTGCTGGACGGCCAGCGAATCGTCGAGCACCAGCAATCCCCCCGAAACCGCAATCAACAGCAGCGCCAATCCAAAAATCTTTCGGGGAAACGTCCCGCGCAACACCGCAGGATCGTGCGGCTGGATCGTCCGCTGCGTATGCTCCAGCTGGAGGCGATGAATCTCCTCCTCGCGCCCCTCGCGGATATGTTCATCCGCCGTGATCAGCCCCTCTTTCAACCCGAAGAAATGATCGGCATGACCCACCGCCTTGCGGTGCGAATAGCGTTGGCGCAGATAAAAGACCACCACCAAAATGGCCGCCAGCACCAGCGGAAACCCCAGAACCCGGCGATCCACCCGGAACCCGCGCAACACAAACGGCAAGGCCGCAAGCACCGCCACCACGCCGAAAGCCAGCAGCGACCAAACTACTGCCCGCCGCCGCTCCCCGGCGTTCAGGTGCTGCCGCCCCGCCTCGGAAAACGCCCTGATTCTATGTTTCGCTTCCTTCATTCTTTACTCATTCCCGCCGACATCTGCACCGGTTGCAGGGGCGACGGTTTTAACTCCGATACGATGGGCTTCCATTTCTCTACGTCAAGGCTGTAGGGATAGGTTTTAA
>JAUXGY010000083.1 GCA_030621805.1 Kiritimatiellales bacterium
GAAGGCATCGGCGGGGTTGTTGGTCACGACGACGATCAGAATTTTGAACTACGTGCCATCGAGTTCCCCCGCATCGCCGGCGGCAAGCCGTTTGATATCGACGAAGAATGGTTCGGCGAACTCCTCGCCGATATCGGCCAAGCCAAAGGTGGAAAGGTCGTTGCCGAGCATTAGAAAAACATGAAACGTGACGATTGAGGCGTGACCACCAAATCACGCCTCACGAAAAGGCTCCCTCTGGGAGTCTTTTTTATGCACACCCGCGTAGCGCGGAATTCCGTTCCGCGTATCCGGCAGAGCGGTGCGCACGCAAACTCGGAACGGAATTCCGAGCTACGTCCTTGCTCCCATTCCCGTACACGCCTACCTTAGTTCCCATCAGCAACACAAAGGAGCAATACTATGTCGAACATCAAAGGAACCGAAACCGAAAAAAATCTAATGAAAGCCTTCGCGGGGGAATCGCAGGCGCGTAATCGCTACACCTATTTCGCTAGTAAGGCCAAGAAGGAAGGCCTCGTACAGATGGCCGACATCTTTCTGGAAACCGCCGCGCAGGAAAAGGAGCATGCCAAGCGTTTCTTCAAATTCCTTGAGGGCGGCGAAGTGGAAATCACCGCCACCTTCCCTGCCGGAGTCGTGGGCACGACCGCCGAAAACCTCGAGGCCGCCGCCGATGGAGAGAATGAAGAATGGACCGAACTCTACCCCGCCTTCGCCGCAACTGCACGCGAAGAAGGGTTTACAGCCGTTGCAACCGTATTCGAAAAAATCAGCATTGCCGAGAAGCAGCACGAGAAACGCTACCGTGACCTGCTCAAAAATCTAAACGAAGGCAAAGTGTTTAAGAAGGATGGCAAAGTGATATGGCGTTGCCGGAACTGTGGTTTTATTCATGAGGCCGAAGAAGCACCCAACATGTGCCCCGCCTGTGCCCATCCGCAGGCGCATTTCGAAGTGCTCGGCGAAAATTGGTAGCAAATCTGCGCCTACCGAAAAAAAAGCCCCTTCCCCGGGGCTTTTTTTTGATCCAAATCGTTTTGATTCAACCCTCCCGTATGCGATAAATCTCCTCTATGAACACACTTCAAAACATGACTCACCGCGAACGTTTCTTAAAAGCCTGCACCTGCCAACCTACTGATCGTCCCCCCATCTGGATGATGCGGCAAGCCGGTCGCTCATTACCCGAATACCGCAAACTTAAAGCCGGCTACAAATTTACCGAGCTCGTTCAAAGTCCAGAGCTGGCCGCCGAGGTCACCCTCCAGCCCATCCGCCGCTTTGGCTACGATGCCGCCGTGATCTTTTCCGACATCCTCGTGATCTCCGAGGCCATGGGCCAGCCCTACGAACTGCTGGAACAAGGAGGGGTGAAGGTCGACTTTGCGCTCAACTCAAAAGCGGATGTCGATAAGCTCGATCCCTCCCGTGTGCTCGATCACATTGGCTACACCCCCGAAGCCATCCGCGTGACCCGCAAGGAACTCGGCAACGAACGCGCCATCATCGGATTTGCTGGTTCCCCCTGGACGCTCGCGTCGTTCATGGTCGAAGGCGGCAGTTCGCGCGAAAATACCCGTTCACGCGCCATGCTCTACAGCGAACCCGCACTCTTTCACTCCCTGCTTGAAAAAATCACCGAAGCCACCATCCTCTATCTCAAGGCGCAAATCGAAGCGGGTGCCGATGTGATTCAACTCTTCGATAGCCAAGGCGGAACGCTTGCACCAAATAAGTTCTGGGACGTTTCCGGACGATGGATACAGCAGATCGTGGAAGCCATTGACGGAGCAGTTCCAACGATTGTATTTGCGCGAAACGTCCACCACAACTGGAACGAAGTCGTGCAGACCGGCGCCAGCGCACTTGGCATTGATTGGGGCATTAACCTTCGCGAAACGGCCGACGCGCTTCCCGCCAACATTGCGGTTCAAGGGAATCTCGACCCCGCCCTTCTAGTCTCCACCCCCGAAGCCTCCATCACCGAAACACAGCGAATCCTCGAAGAGATGCGCGGCCGCAACGGTTTTATCTTCAACCTCGGCCACGGCGTCCCGCCCGACGCCGATATCAATGCCATTATGGCGGTAAATGAAACCGTGCAAAACTGGAATTAGTTAACCACGGAACACACAGAATACACGGAACATCAGAATCTTCATTTTTTCCGTGTATTCTGTGTATTCCGTGGTTTTAATCCTCATTATGAATCCAATCACTGTCAGCCTCGATCAGCTCCGGAAATATAATGTGCCGGGTCCGCGCTACACCTCGTATCCACCGGCCACGCACTTTACGGAGGAAGTCCCTTCCCTCAAGCCCCAAGCCTCAGGCCTCAAGCCTCCCCTCTCCCTCTATTTCCATCTGCCGTTCTGCTCCAGCCAATGCCTCTACTGCGGATGCACCAACATCGTCACCGGCGACCAGGGCAAGAGCGCGGAATACCTCGGTTATCTCGAACGCGAAATCAAAATGCGGGCGAAGTATATTGCAGACGGCTCCGAGGTGGTGCAAATCCAGCTTGGCGGCGGCACCCCGACCTTCCTGCTTCCGGAAGAGATTGAACAGCTCGGCGAAATGATCCACACGAATTTCCCAATGGCCGAAACCATCGAAGCCGGAGTCGAGATTGATCCGCGCTGCCTGACGCCGGAAAAAGTCGATGCCCTGCGCACCGCCGGCTTCAACCGCGCGTCGCTCGGCGTACAGGACACCAACCCCGACGTGCAAAAAACCATTGCGCGCATCCAGCCCTTGGAACAAGTGGCGCAGGCCAACCAGTGGTTGCGCGACAGCGGAATGGAATCGATCAACTTTGATCTCATCTACGGCCTGCCCGGTCAGACGGTTGCATCCTTCAGCCAGACGATCGACGATGTGCTAACCCTTTCCCCCGACCGCTTCGCCGTCTACAGCTATGCGCACATCCCATGGATCAAACCCTTCCAGAAAAGCTTCGAGGACCAACTACCTGACGTCGAAATTAAACTTCAGCTCCTGCAACTCGCCATCGAAAAACTGACGGGCGCGGGCTATGTCTACATCGGGATGGATCACTTCGCGAAGCCCGACGATGCGATGTCAAAAGCCCTTTTTGACGGAACGCTCCAGCGTAACTTCCAAGGCTACAGCACACTCAAGGGGGTCGATCTCCACGGTATGGGCATGTCGTCCATCTCGCATGTTGACGGCCGCTACCTGCAAAACAAAAAAGAGCTCGATGCCTACTATGCTGAGCTCGATGCCGGACAGCTTCCTCTCCTGCGCGGCTATGTGATGACCGCCGAGGACCAAATCCGCTACGACGCCATCATGCATATCATGTGCAATCTCTACATTGATTACGCCCAGCTCTCCGAACAACTCGGCCTCGACTTTGCGGACTATTTCAAAACCGACATCGCCTCGCTCGACGACCTTGAGGTCGACGGCCTCGTCCGCCGCGAAACCGGCGGCCTGCACGTCACCCCACTGGGTCGCCTCTTCGTCCGCATCGTTGCCATGCGCTTCGATCCCGCCATCCAGTCCGGCCAACCCAAAGGCCGCTATTCGCAGACCGTGTAGAAAAAGTTCGTAGTTCCGCCTTTAGGCGGTCTCCTCGCACACGCAGACCGCCTAAAGGAGGAACAAAAACTCGGCAGACTCGCACTCCAACAATTCCTCGCAATAACCCACCTTCGGCGGCTTGGTGGTTTTTCTGGAAGGGTCTCTCTACTTGGCGGGCAGAACGGCGCGGAAACCGAGGTGCTCGCCCGTGCCCGACGGATCGGATCTTTGGCGATACGCCGAACGACAGTTTCTGGCAAGGCTGTACCAACTGCCGCCACGCAGCACACGGCTCGAACCCGCCGAAGGCCCTCGGGGATTCGACGAGGGTGACGTTGCATAATATGCGCCCTCATACCAATCCGAGCACCATTCCCACAGGTTTCCCTCCATATCATGCAATCCATATCCACTCGGTGCAAATGAACCTGCCGGGCTGGTGTAGGGATAAGCACCGACCGCATAAACAGGATTCCTGTCATAATTGGCCTTGCTGTGGTCGATCGAATCCCCCCCGCCATACTGCTTTCCGTTGAGCCCACCGCGGGCCGCCTTTTCCCATTCCGCCTCGGTCGGCAATCGATAGCCGTTGGCGCTAAAGTTGCAACTCCAGTCGGCCAGATTGTAACAGGGTGCCCGCCCCTCCTTCTCGCTACGGTAGTTGCAATAGGCGGCAGACCCATACCAACTTACCTCGACACAGGGATAACCCGATCCCTTGGCGCTCTTGATTCCGAAGACCGATCCATCCCACGTGATCCGGCAATCCGCATCATCCAAATTCAGTAGTTCCTGCTGGTTTCCTTGTGCATTCTTAACGCTGGAACTGCTGACAACCAGCTTTCCATTGTCATGCGCCCACTGCATCGCCTCCACCATTTCATCGTTGGTGAGTTCATATGTACCCATGTAGAACCCACTGACATAGGCACTATGAACGGGGCGTTCATCTGAGTCCCCTCCCCCATAGCTGTCGCCCATCTGGAACACCCCGCCAGGAATGAAGGCCATCCCTTCCGGGGGGTTGAGATCGATGATAACTTCCGTGACGACCAAGGCGTTGGAGGCCAACTGGATAAAGTCCACCCAGTTGCTGGTGCTGGTCAAATCGTAGGAGCGTTGAAGTTGGTTGGTCGTTCCCGCCACCGCATTCGAGCAGGTCAGCGTACCGGCATTCGGATCAAACCCAGTGATGATGGCATTGGAAGGGTTCGATATCCGAAAGAACGCACTTTGATGCGTTTGCCCAAATCCCGCAACAACAGCGCACAGAAACAAAACACCTGCCACACGCAATATTTTCACACCACCCTCCCGGTTAATCCGTTTCGGAATTTTGCACACAATAATTGAGTTTGCAATTCTGGATTTACTTACCTTTCCACTTTGTTTCCTTTTTATTTCTGCATAAACAAATGAGATGCCCTCTCCGTATTCTCACGCATAATTTCTCTCATATTGGTATCCATTCGAGTTCATTCATGGTTTAAATATACGCATGCAAAAAGTAGCGATAATCGGAGCGGGAATTACGGGGCTGACGGCGGCGTTCGAGTTGCAACGGTGCGGTGTGAACTGCACGGTGTTCGAAGCGTCCGACCGCGTGGGCGGCGTGATCCAAACCGTACATGAGGATGGATTCCTCGTGGAGTGCGGCCCCAACTCGATTCTCGACACCCATCCGAATATTGGAAAATTGATTGCCCGCCTCGGCATCGAAGGCAACAAGCTCCCCGCTAATACCGCTGCCCAAAATCGATTCATTGTCCGGGATGGCGAACCGATCGCCCTGCCGACCTCTCCCCCGGCATTGATCAAATCGAAGGCCTTTTCGGGCAAGGCAAAACTACGGTTGCTGCGAGAACCCTTCATCAGATCCAAATCGAACGAGTCCGAGAGCCTCGCCGACTTTGTGGTGCGGCGACTCGGGCAGGAATTTCTCGACTATGCCATTAACCCGTTTGTCGGTGGCGTTTATGCGGGCGACCCGGCGAAACTTTCTACCTGCCATGCCTTCCCGAAACTCTATGCGCTGGAGCAGGAGTATGGATCGCTGATCAAGGGAGCCATCAAAGGCTCCAAGGCACGAAAAAAGCGTGCGGAGACGGCGTCGAAAGATGCACGCATGTTTACCTTCGACGACGGCATGGAAGTGCTCCCGAAGCAGTTGGCCACAAAGCTGGGCGATGCCCTAAAGCTCAATACCCCGGTTAAGGGTTGCCATCGATTGGACCGTGGAAATTGGCAGATTAACGGTGAAGAATACACCGACGTGGTGCTGGCCATCCCGGCCCACCTGATGCCCAAGCTTGACGTCCCTTTCGACCTCAGCCCCTTTACGGAAATCTATTATCCTCCCGTCGCCAGCCTGTCGCTGGGCTTCAACGAAAATCAGTTCCTGCATCCGCTTAATGGCTTCGGCATGTTGATTCCCAAGATTGAAAACCGATATGCGCTGGGGGCACTTTTCCCCTCTTCGATTTTTCCCGAACGCGCCCCCGTCGGCATGGCCTTGTTGACCGTATTCATCGGCGGCGCCATGGCCCCTGAAAAGGCGCTGCAGGATGAGGACGAAATGCTTGCAAACGTGCTGAAGGATCTGCAAGACCTACTGGGTCTTTCCGGTGCTCCGGAGTACAAACGTCTCAGCGTCGCCCCCAAAGCGATCCCGCAGTATGTCATGGGTTATGAAAAGTATTTGAACCACATGAAGCAGATCGAGGACGAGCATCCCGGCATCCACTTTGCCGGCCACTACCGCGACGGCATTTCCGTCGGCAACTCCATCCTCTCCGGCATCAACATTGCGAAACGAATAATTAAACACCAAGACACAAAGGACTCTAAGCAACACTAAGCTTTGTGCTCTTCGAGCCTTAGTGTTTAAATGCCTTTTATGAATCGTGGATTTCTATTGATGAATACGGGATCACCGGAGGCGCCGGAAGAGGCGGCGCTGCGCACGTACCTTAAGGAATTCCTGATGGATCCATATGTGATCGATCTTCCTTGGCCTCAACGTGCGTTGCTCGTTTACGGGCTCATCCTACCGCGCCGCCCGGCGGAATCGGCCAAGGCCTATGCAAAGATTTGGACGGAGAATGGATCGCCACTGGTTCATTGTTGCTCCGACCTGGCAAAGGGGCTGGGGGTCGAAGTCGGCATGGCCTACGGAAAACCTTCGATTAAGGATGCTATCGAGCGGATGCTGGCGGAGGGCGTCGATGAAGTTTGCCTCCTTCCGATGTTCCCGCACTATGCCATGGCCACCACCGGGTCGTGCATCGCAGGAGTGAAGGCGGCGCTCAACAACCGGGCGGCACTGCGCGTGGCTCCGCCCTTCTTCGACGAACCGACCTTTATCCAACCGCTGGCGGAATCGCTCGCCGAGGTCGACGAACACATTCTCTTTACCTTCCACGGCCTGCCTGAACGGCACTTGGAAAAAGATGCCCGCACCGCCAACTACCGCATTCGCTGCCTGGAAACCTCGCGGTTGATTGCCACTGCAGCGGGCATTCCTGAAGAGCGCTACACCGTTTCGTTCCAGTCGCGCCTGGGCCGCGCCAAATGGCTCGAACCCTACACCGAAGAGACGCTACGCCAGCTTCCCTCCCGCGGAATCAAACAACTGGCGGTGATCTGCCCCTCGTTCTTTTGCGACTGCCTCGAAACGCTTGAAGAGATTGAAATCCGCGGTCAGAAAATCTT